>NZ_JBHVDI010000019.1:0-35892 GCF_042802875.1 Kocuria sp. NPDC057446
CGCTAGAGCGGATTGCGAGTACAGGGCACCGCTGCACCTGGGGGGCGCGGGCGGGCGGGTGGGGGAGTTCGCGGGTGGGGAGCGCGGCAGCGGGGCGGTCCTGGCCGGGGTCGGGTCCTGTCATGATGGGGCGGGACGGGCGACGGACAGGACGGGAGGCGGCACACGGTGACGCTGGTGGACAACGTGGTGTACGTGGAGGGCCGGCGTGCGTCGACCCCGGAGGACCTCGACGAGACCTACGCGGCGCTGCGCGGGCGCGGCGGGATGGCCTGGATCGGCCTCTACCGCCCCGGGCCGGTCGAGGTGCAGTCCGTGGCCGCGGAGTTCCGGCTGCACGACCTCGCGGTGGAGGACGCCCTGAAGGGGCACCAGCGGGCCAAGCTGGAGCGCTTCGGCGACACCCTCTTCGTGGTGCTCCGGCCGGCCCGGTACCTGGACGACGTGGAGAAGGTCGAGTTCGGGGAGCTGCACGTGTTCGTGGGCCGCGACTTCGTGGTGACGGTCCGCCACGCCGAGTCCCCCGACCTGGCGGCGGTCCGGCGCCGGCTGGAGGCCGCTCCGGAGCTGCTGGGCACGGGCCCACAGGCGGTGCTGTACGGGATCCTGGACGAGGTGGTCGACGGCTACGCCCCCGTGGTGGCCGGGCTGGAGAACGACATCGACGAGATCGAGGACCAGATCTTCGGCGCGGACCGGGATGTCTCCCGCCGCGTCTACGAGCTCTCCCGGGAGGTCATCGAGTTCCAGCGCGCCGTCCACCCGCTGGTGGCCATGCTGGAGGCGCTGCAGGCCGGGGCGGAGAAGTACGGGCTCGGCGTGGAGCTGCAGCAGCGGCTGCGGGACGTGCAGGACCACGCCATCCGGGTGGGGGAGCGGGCGGACGCGTTCCGGCTCCTCCTGCAGAACGCCCTCACGGTGCACGCGACCCTCGTGGGGCAGCGGCAGAACGACGAGATGCAGCGGCTCACCGAGTCGGCCCTGGCGCAGAGCGAGGAGGTCAAGCGGATCTCCTCCTGGGCCGCGATCCTCTTCGCCCCCACGCTGGTGGGCACGGTGTACGGGATGAACTTCGAGCAGATGCCCGAGCTCGCCTGGCCGCTGGGCTATCCCCTCGCGCTGCTGGCCATGCTGGGCATGGGCGTGGTCCTCTACGGGGTGTTCAAGTGGAAGCGGTGGCTCTGAGCGGCGCCGAGCGAGCTTCCCGCCGGCACGCCCGGCGGGATGCTCAGATGCTGTTGCGCATCGCCCGGATCCCCACGGCCAGTCCCAGGGCGGCCAGCAGGACCGCCGCGAGCGCGCCGGCCGCCACGGCCGGGTCCCCGAACTGGCCGTTGAACAGCGCCCGCTCGGCGTCGACCATGTAGGTGAGCGGGTTGAACCGGGAGAGCGCCTGCATCCACCCGGGGCCCGCCGAGAGCGGCAGGAGCATCCCGGACAGCAGCATCAGCGGGAACAGCAGCCCCTGCTGCACGGTCCAGAACATCCAGTCCCGGTTCCGCGAGACGATGGCCAGGGCGTAGCTCAGCGCCCCCAGACCCACCCCGAAGACGGCGAGGATCGCCAGGCCCACGGCCATTCCGGGCAGGGACGGGCGGAAGCCGAAGAACGCGGCCACCCCGGAGAGCACCAGCGCCTGCAGGACCAGCGGCACCATCTCCTTGCACGCGCGCCCCACCATGAGCGCCGACCGGGTCACGGGCGCCACGAGCATCCGCTCGTGCGCCCCGGACTGGATCTCGAACAGCAGGTTCGAGCCGGTCATGGCGGTGCCGAACAGCGCGATCATCACCACGATGCCCGGCACGAACCACTGGAACGCCTGGTCGAGGGGCAGCCCGGTCATCCCGCCGAGCAGCGGGCCGAAGAAGGCCAGGAACATCAGCGGCTGCATGAGCGAGAACACCAGGCTGAAGGGGTCCCGGATCACGGGCCGGAGCTCGCGGACGAAGACGCTGACGGAGTCGTGCAGGATCCCGGCCGGGCGGGCCCGGCCGGTGCCGCCGCCGGTGGTCCCGCCGGGGGCCTCGCGGGTGGTCGGAACTGTGGTCATCGGGGTGCTCCCACGCTCGTGGCCTCGGCGGCCGGGTCGGTCTCGGGCGGCTCGGACCGCTCCTCGCGCAGACTCCGGCCGGTGAGCCGGAGGAAGACGTCGTCGAGGGTCGGGCGGGCGAGCTCGGCGGTGTCCACGGTGCGGCCGTCCCGGTCGAGCCCGCGCAGCAGGGCGGGCAGCACGCGCTCGCCGTGCTCGACGGCGAGGACCACGCGCGTGCCCTCCCCGGACCGGACCGCCTCCGGCTCGGCGCGGCCGGCCCCCGCGGCCGCGGCCGCGCGCCGGACGGCCGCCACGGCGGCGGCGGGATCGGCCGGTTCGGCCGCCAGGGTGAGCGTGATCCGGTCCCCGGCCAGGTCCGTCTTGAGCCGGGAGGCGGTGTCGTCGGCGATGATCCGTCCCCGGTCCACCACCATGACCCGCTCGGCGAACTGGTCGGCCTCGTCGAGGTAGTGGGTGGTGAGGAACAGCGTGGTCCCGTAGCGCCGGCGCAGCTCGAGGATGTGCTCCCACAGGTGCGCGCGGGACTGCGGGTCCAGCCCGGTCGTGGGCTCGTCGAGGAAGAGCAGCTGGGGGCCGGGGATCAGCCCCAGGGCGATGTCCACGCGGCGGCGCTGCCCGCCGGAGAGCTTCATGGTGGGCCGGCGGACGAGGTCGCCGAGGCCGAGGGCCTCCACGAGCTCGTCCACGCGGCGCCGGGTCTCGGCCCGGCTCAGCCCGTAGAGGGCGCCCTGGCTGAGCAGCTCGTCGCGGACCCGCTGGTACTGCCCGGCCCCGTTCTTCTGCCCGATGTAGCCGATGCGTGCCCGCACCTCGGCGGGCTGCCGGGCGACGTCGAAGCCGCACACGGTGGCGGTCCCGCCGGTGGGGCGCAGCAGCGTGGTGAGCATGCGCAGCGAGGTGGACTTGCCCGCGCCGTTGGGCCCGAGGAACGCGGTCAGCGTGCCGGGGGCCACGTCCATGGTCAGGTCGGCCACCGCCTCGACGGTCCGGCCGCCGGCCCCGCGGAAGCTCTTGCTCAGCCCGCGGGCGCTGATGATGGGTGGGGTGCTCATGGGTCCACGGTAGAGCGGATCCAGGTCACCTGCTGTCCGCGTGGGGGCGTAGATTGCGGGACATGTCCGATCCGACGTCGCGGGTGCTCCGGCTGCTGTCCCTGCTGCAGACCCACCGCTACTGGTCGGGGCCCGAGCTCGCCGAGCGGCTGACGGTCTCCGAGCGGACCCTGCGCCGGGACATCGACCGGCTGCGCGAGCTCGGCTACGAGGTCGCCGCCCGCCCCGGCACCGCGGGCGGGTACCAGCTCGCCGGCGGCACCAGCATCCCGCCCCTGCTCCTCGACGACGACGAGGCCGTGGCCATCGCCGTGGGGCTGCGCACCGCGGCGGTCCACGGCGTCGGCGACGGCGAGCAGACCTCGCTGAGCGCCCTGGCCAAGGTCCAGCAGGTGCTGCCGCGGCACCTGCGCCGCCGGGTCGCGGCGATCCAGGCGCACACCGTGCCGGTGGCCCGCACGGACGCGCACGTGGCCACCGAGGTCCTCGCCCAGCTCGCCCTGGCCTGCCGCGACCACGAGCGGGTGCGGTTCCGCTACGTCGACCGGCGGGGCCGGGACAGCGCCCGCCTCGTCGAGCCGCACTCCCTGGTGCCGCGGGACCGCTGGTGGTACCTGGTGGCCTGGGACGCCGACCGCGCCGACTGGCGCACGTTCCGCATCGACCGGCTGCGGAAGCTGGTGGGCACCGCCGTGCGCGTCGCCCCGCGGGAGCTGCCCGCGGCGGACGCCGCCGAGTTCGTCCTGGCCGCGCACGGAGCGGCCGCCGTGCGGCACGAGCTGACGGTGCGGATGACCGTGGGCCTGGAGCGGGTCCGCGAGCACTTCGGGCCGTGGGCGGCCACGGCCGTGCCGGGCCCGGGGGACACCGTCGACTGGACCGTCACGGGCGGCTCGGTCTCCGAGCTGCTCATGGCGCTGCCGTGGATCCCGGAGGACGTGCCGTGGCGGCTGCTCTGCTCGGACGAGGTCGCCGAGGCCCTGCGCGGCTTCCGGGACCGGCTCGGCGCCGCCCTGGACGGCACGCCGCCCCCGGCCGGCGGGGCACCGGGTGCGGAGGGAGCGGGCACCAGCCCCTAGAGTCGTGGGCGTGACCGCCCACAGCACCGCCCACACCACGGCCCTCGGCCCCGCGCGGGTCCGGCGCGCCCGGATCGCCGTGTCCGCGTTCTTCCTCACCAACGGCGCCCTCTACGCCAACCTGCTGCCGCGCCTGCCGGAGGTCAAGGACGCGTTCGGGCTCTCCAACACCCTCTACGGCCTGCTGGTCGTGGCGTTCCCGCTCGGGGCGATCCTCGTGGGCGCCCTGCCCGCCCGGGCGATCCGCCGCTTCGGCTCCGGCCGGGTGGCGGGGCTGGGCACCGTGCTGCTCTCCGTGTGCCTCGCGGCCGCCGGGGCCGGGGCCGGCCTGGGCGCCGGCACGGGCCTGGGCGTGACGGTGTTCCTGGCGGCGATGTTCCTGGGCGGTGCCCTGGACGCCCACGTGGACACCGCCCAGAACGCCCAGGGGATGGAGGTCCAGCGCGCCCGCGGGCGGTCCATCATCAACTCCCTGCACGCCCTGTGGAGCCTGGGCGCCGTGGTCGGCGGGCTCATGGGCGCCGCGGCGCTCGCCCTCGGCGTGCCCCTGGGCTGGCACCTGCCGGTGAGCGGGCTCGTGTGGAGCGCGGTCGCCCTCGTGGCGCTGCGCGCCGCGCTGAGCCCGGCAGAGGGCCAGGAGCTGCGCACCGTCCGCGCGGAGGACACGCAGCGCGACGCCGCACCGGCGGGCGGTACGACGACGACGGGCCCCGGCACCGCGGACTCCCGTCCGGACGGGAAGTCCGGGCGTGCCGGGGCGGGACGCCGGTCGGCGGGGCGCGTCGTCGTCGTCAGCCTGCTCCCGGTCGCCGTCATCGCGATGGCCGGGGTCATGGTCGAGGACGCGGGGCAGAACTGGTCGGCGGTGTACCTCAACACCGAGCTCGGCGCCCCGCTGGCCACCGCCGGGCTCGGGCTCGTGGCGCTCATGGCGGCGCAGTTCGTGGGCCGGCTGCTCGGCGACCCCATGACCGACCGCTGGGGCCGTGCCGCGGTGGTCCGCGCGGGCGCCGCCCTGAGCGCGGCCGGGATGCTGCTCGTGGTCCTCGCCCCGCTGCCGGCGGTGGCCGTCGCGGGCTTCGCGCTGGCCGGCTTCGGCTGCGCCACCCTCGTGCCCGCGGCCTTCCACGCCGCCGACGACATCCCCGGGCTGCGGACCGGCACGGGCCTGGCCCTGGTCAGCTGGCTCATGCGGATCAGCTTCCTGGGGCTGTCGCCGGTGATCGGACTGCTCTCGGACGCGGCGGGGCTGCGGGCGGCGCTGCTCGTGGTGCCCGTCTTCGCGCTCGTCGCGGCCCTGACGGCCGGCGTCCTGCGGGAGCGCCGCACCCCCTGAGCTCCAGCTGGTAGCTCTCCCGGCCGCCCCGCCGGCGGTCCCGGGCTATCCTGGAGCGACCATGCTTCACCACTTCTTCCTCTGAGGGGTTCCGGCTCCCGCCGCGCAGTGCGTCCGCCGCGGCGGGTCCGTCGTCCTGCCCACCCGTCCCCTCGCCAGGAGCCCCGGCCGTCCCGCCGTGCGCCGCTCCGCACCCCGGAGGAAGCATGTCCACCGTTCCCGTCCACCGTCCCGCCGTGCCCGCGGGCGAGCACGCCCAGCTGACCGCCACCGGGATCCGCCTGGTCCGCGGGCCCCGCACCGTCCTCGACGGACTCGACCTCACGATCACCCCGACCACCCGCCTCGGGGTGGTCGGGGAGAACGGCCGGGGCAAGACCTCGCTGCTGCAGGTGCTCTCCGGCGCCCTCCCCCCGGACGCCGGCACGGTCCGCCGCACCGGCACGCTCGCCGTGGTCGACCAGGAGCTGCCCGTCCCGCCCGAGGGCACGGTCGGGGACCTCCTGGACCTCGAGCTCGCCGCCGAGCACGCCGCGGTGGCGCAGGTCGAGGCCGCCGCCCGGGCCCTCGCCGCGGAGGAGCCGGGCGCCGGGGAGGAGTACGCGCGGGCGCTGACGGTCGCCCAGGCCCTCGACGCCTGGGACGCCGACCGGCGCGTGGACCTGGCCCTGCAGGCCCTGCACGCCGTGACCGACCGCTCCCGGGTGCTCGGGACCCTCTCGGTGGGCCAGCGCTACCGGGTGCGCCTGGCCTGCCTGCTCGGCACCGTCCACGACCTCCTGCTGCTGGACGAGCCCACCAACCACCTCGACGCCGCCGGGCTGGCCCACCTCGGCGCGGCGCTGCGCGAGTTCCGCGGCGGCGTGGTCCTGGTCAGCCACGACCGGCGGCTGCTGGGCCAGGTGGTCGACACCGTCCTGGACCTGGACCCCAGCCGGGACGGCCGGCCCCGGTGGTACGGCGGAGGCGTGGCGGGCTGGCGCGCCGGCCGGACCGCCGAGCGCTCGCGGTGGATCCACGACCACCGCGAGCAGCAGGCCGAGCACGCCCGGCTGAGCGGCGACCTCGACCGCGCCCGCGCCCGCCTGGTCGACGGCTGGCGCCCCGAGAAGGGCACCGGCAAGCACACCCGCGCCACCCGCGCACCGGGTCTCGTCCGGTCGGTGCACCGCCGGCAGGAGGACCTCGACCGGCACCGCGTGGACGTCCCGGAGCCGCCGCTCGTGCTGTCGGTGCCGGTGCTGCCGGTGCTGCCCGGCGTCGACCTGGTGCGCGCCGAGGGCGTCACGGTCAGGGGCCGGCTGCCGCGGCCCGTCGACGTGGTGCTGGGGTCCGGGGACCGGCTGGTGGTCAGAGGTCCCAACGGAGCGGGCAAGTCCACCCTGCTGCAGGTCCTCGCCGGTGCCCTCGCCCCCACCACCGGGCGGCGCTCCGCCGCGCCCGGCGTGCGGATCGGGCACCTGCCGCAGGAGGGACCACGGGCCGGTGCGCGCTCCGCCCAGGAGGTCTACGAGCAGGAGCTCGTCCGGCTCGTGCTGGCGGGGCGGCTGGCCGAGCACGAGGTGCTCCCGCTGGAGGCCCTCGGCCTGCTGGCGGCGCGGGACCGCGGGCGTCCCGTGGCGGAGCTGTCCGCCGGGCAGCGGCGGCGCCTCGAGCTGGCCGTGGTGCTGGCGTCCCGGCCGCACGCCCTGCTGCTGGACGAGCCGACCAACCACCTCTCGATCACCCTCGTGGACGAGCTCACCGAGGCCCTCGCCGCGACGGCCGCGGCCGTGGTGCTGACCACCCACGACCGGCAGCTCCTGCGGGATGCGAAGGGCTGGCCGCGGCGGATGCTGTGACGGCCCCGCGCACGGCGGAGGACAGGGCGGGGAGCCGCCCCTAGACTGCGGTGCAGAGGGCGGGTGACCGCCGTCACAGCAGGCAGCCCCGCTGCCACGACATCCCGAGGAGCACCGCATGAGGATCCGCGCCGCCGTCGTCGAGGGGATCGGCGCCCCGTTCGCGCTGGAGGACGTCGAGCTCGCCGAGCCGGGCCCCGGGGAGGCCCTGGTCCGGATCGTCGCGACCGGGGTCTGCCACACCGACGCCATCACCCGGGCGGGGGACATGCCGCTGCCCCTGCCGGGGATCCTGGGCCACGAGGGCTCGGGGATCGTGGAGCGGGTCGGCGAGGGCGTCGCCGAGATCGCGCCGGGGGACCGGGTGGTGATCGGCTGGCCCTCGTGCGGCGCGTGCCGCAACTGTCTCGACGGGCAGCCCCGGTACTGCCTCCGGACGGGGGAGGCCCTCGTCTCGGGCCGCCGCTTCCGGGGCGAGGGCGCCGGGACCTCGGCCTACACCCGCTCCGACGGCTCGGAGATCTCCGGCCACTTCTTCGGTCAGTCCTCCTTCGCGACCTGCTCGCTCGTCCTCGCCGACTCCCTCGTCACGGCTCCCGACGACGTGCCGCTCGAGCTGCTCGGACCCCTGGCCTGCGGGCTGGGCACGGGCGCCGGCGCGGTGCTCAACGAGGCCCGCCCCGAGCCGGGCTCGTCGCTGGTGGTCTTCGGGGTGGGGGCCGTGGGGCTGGCCGCGATCATGGCCTCCCGCTGCACCGCCGCCACCACGGTCATCGCCGTGGACCTGCACGACTCCCGGCTGGAACTGGCCACCCGCTACGGGGCGACCCATGTCATCAACTCCCGGGACACGGACGTGGTCGCGGAGGTCGCTCGGATCACGGGCGGCACCGCGGACTACGCCTTCGAGTGCACCGGGGTGGTCCCCGTCGTGGAGCAGGCCGCGGACTGCGTGGGCATGCTGGGCACGCTCGTGCTGATCGGGGGTGCTCCCGCGCAGGCTCGCTTCAGCCTCGACCACCTGCGCGCGCTGTGGGGCAAGCGGATCATCGGGGTGCTGGGCGGCGGCAGCCGCAGCGGGACGTTCATCCCCGCCCTCATCGAGCTGCACCGGCAGGGGCGGTTCCCGTTCGACGAGCTCGTGCGCTTCTACGAGCTCGACGAGATCGAGCAGGCCCTCGCCGACAGTGCGTCCGGCGAGGTGGTCAAGCCCGTCATCCGCATGCCCGGGTGAGCGCGCCGCGGTCTCGGACCCGGCGGATGCGGCCGCCGGGCGTCAGCCGATGCGGAGTTCCTGGACGCCGCGCTCGAGTCCGCGCTCGACCGCGGCGATGACCTCGTCCACGTTGTGCCCGGGCGGCAGCCGGGGTGGCAGCCCGGTGAGGGCCCGGTCCACGAGCCCGGTGTCCATGTGCGGCAGCCGCGCGTCCATCACCGCGATCTTGCGACGGCGCAGCTCCCGGCGCAGCGAGCCCAGCCACGAGGCCATGGCCGCCTTGCTGGCGGCGTAGCCGGCCATCCCGGCCAGCGGCAGCTCCGCGACCACGCCGGTGAGGACCGCGATCGCACCGCCGTCCGCGAGGTGGGGCAGGGCCGCCCGGAGCACGGCCATCGGGCCGAGCGCGTTGACCTCGAACAGCTCCTCCACGACGGCCTCGTCCTCGTCGGCCGCCGGGCCGAACGCGGCGACCCCGGTGGCGATCACCACGGCATCGAGCCCGCCCAGCTCCTCGACCGCCCGTCGCACCACCGCCGCGGCCTCGTCGTGGTCCACGAGGTCCAGGGCGTGGGCGGCGCGCAGACCGAGCCGCTGCCGCAGCTCCTCGGCGCCGGAGGCCGAGCGGCCGGTCACCACGATGTCGGTGGTGCGCTCGCTCAGCCGTTCGCACAGCCGCCGTCCGAGGACGCCGGTCGCCCCCACCACCAGGATCTTCGCGCCGTTCAGGTCCATGCCCACTCCTGTCCGCGGTGCGGCCCCGGACGCGGAGCCGTGCTCCGAGCGTACCCAGGCTCTCCGACAGCGCCCAGGGAACTGCGGCTCCGCAACGGTCGTCGTGACCTCGCTCCCCACCGTTGCCGATTGCGAACCGGCGGGCGTAGATTGCAGCTCTCGGGGCCGGAGCGGGCGGACGCCCGCGACCCGGGTGCTCCGCGATCGGGGGTCCGTCCACATGTCACCGACCAGGGCACGATCGGCCCGGGTGCTGGGCGCGGCCGCCGCGACCCTGCTCCTCCTGGCCTCCTGCGGCACCCCGTCCCCCGAGGGGCCGTCGGCCGAGGGCACGAGTCCGGCCGCCACGGTGGCGGAGTCCCCGTCGGAGCCGGGCACGGATCCGACCGCGCCGGACCCCGGGAGCACGGCCGCGGACCCGACCGCCGACCCGACCGCGAGCGGGACCGCCGACCCGGCCGCGAGCCCCACCGCCGGCCCCGCCCCGGACCCCACCGCGGACCCGGCTCCTGCTCCCGCGGAGCTCGTGACGTACTCGGGCACGGCCGCCGACGCGGCCTTCGCCTTCGAGCTGCCCGCGACGTGGAGCGTGGACGGGGAGTTCTCGGACGTCGGCGGCACGGTCACGGTGCTCGGGCCGGACGGGGCCCCGGTCGGCCACCTGTCGGTGCTCATCGCGTGGGGCGCCGAGTGCGGCCCCGACTGCTCGATGCCGCCGGTGGCCCACCTCGGGGACGTCCCGGGCGGAGTGCCCCTGTCCAGCAGCGGGGAGTTCGTGGTGCGCTCGGTGGCCATGGACCTGACGGCCGCGCCCGAACTGCGCAACGCGCACGGCTGGCCGGACGCCGTGCGGCTCGTGACCTCGCTGACCGACGCGGAGTCCCCGCCGCCCTCCGCGATGCTGCCGCACGTCCTGTACGGACTGGGACTGGTCGAGACCGGGGTGGTCGCGCCCAACGGCATCACCTACCGGACGGTCGTCCTCAGCTCGGTCCACGACTTCCCCACCCTCGAGGCCGCCCGGGAGTACGCCGGATCGGAGCAGCACCGGCAGGTCGAGGCGATGATCGCCTCCTTCCGCGCCTAGCGGTCCGCGGGTGTCCGCCAGGGCCGCGCCAGGGGCGGCGGGGTGCCGCCGGGGCGCTGCACGAGCACCTGGTTGACGCCCTGCCGGCCGGACTCGAACGTCCAGGCCGCGGCGACCAGGTAGAGCCGCCACGTCCGGGCCCGCCCCTCCCCGACGAGCCGGACCGCCTCGGACCAGTGCTCCTCGAGGCGCTGCGCCCACGCCCTGAGGGTCAGCGGGTAGTGCAGGCGCAGGGCCTCCACGTCGAGGATCTCCAGCCCGCCGGCCTCCAGCGCGCCGATCGTCCGGGTCAGACTGAGCACCTCGGTGTCGGGGAAGACGTAGCGGGCCATGAACGTGCTGGGATCCTGCCGGGCCTCCCCGGCCCGCCGGGGATCCCCGGTCCGCCGTGCGATCGCGTGGTTGAGCAGGCGGGCACCCGGGCGCAGCAGCCCGTGCAGGTGCGAGGCGTAGCCGTCGATCTGGTCGTCGCCGACGTGCTCGGACATGCCGATCGAGGAGACGGCGTCGAAGGGCCCGTCGTCGACGTCGCGGTAGTCCTGGACCCGGATGTCGATCCGCTCGGCCAGCCCGGCGGCACGCACCCGCTCGCGGCCCAGGGTGGCCTGCTCGGGAGAGAGGGTGACCCCGACGACGTCGACCTCGTGATGCCGGGCGGCGTGCAGGGCGAAGGCGCCCCAGCCGCAGCCCACGTCCAGCACCCGCATGCCGGACCGCAGCCCCAGCTTTCGGCACACCAGGTCGTGCTTGGCCGCCTGCGCCGCCTCCAGACCCCCGGACGGGTCGTCCCAGACGGCGCAGGAGTAGACCATGGAGGGGCCGAGGACCACGGCGTAGAAGTCGTTGCCGAGGTCGTAGTGGTGCGAGACCGCCGCGGCGTCGCGGGCTTTCGAGTGCCGCCCGCCGATGCCGGCCAGGTGCACCTCCTCGGGAGGCGGGGCCGGCTCGGGTCCCAGTGCGCCCAGCGCGGCGGCGGACCGGAGCAGCCTCCATCGTTCGCGCGCCGTCAGGGGAACGGGCTCGGTGAGTCGTCCGGTGGCGGTGAGGGCGGCGACGGTCGCGAAGAGGTCGCCCGGGAGGTCGAGCTCACCTGCCACGTAGGCGCGGCTCAAGCCGAGCTGTCCGGGAGACCACAGGAGCCGGCGCAGGGTCCGCCGGGACCGGATCTCGATCACCGGTGCTCCGGGCGAACCGGCCTCCGAACCGTCCCACGCGCGGAGGCGGACCGGGATCCGGTCCGTGCCCAGCACGATGCCCAGCATTCCGGCCAGCCGCGGGGCCACCCCCGGTCCCCTCACCATGTCGACCGCCCCTCCTTCGGCGCCTGGAGACGTCACCCTCCAGAGTGCCCGGTCGGACGCCCGAAGTCACCGGGTTCGCCCGAGACCGCGACACATGTGCGGGCATCTCGGAGGAGACCGGTGACTTCGCGGGGGCGGGGTCGCAGGGCCGGACGGCGCGGCGCGGCGCGGGCCTATCCGGAAGCGTCGAGGGGGGCGTAGCCCATGCGCCGGCTGACCCGCAGGCCGGCCTTCTTGAGGTCCTCGACGAGGTCGGCCATGTGCTGCTCCGTGAACCGGAACGCCGGTCCCGAGACGCTGATCGAGGCGATGACCGTGCCGAGGTGGTCCCGCACGGGCACGGCCACCGAGTTCAGGCCGATCTCGAACTCCTCGCACACGGTGGCGTAGCCCCGGCTGACCACGTCGATCAACTGGCGTTCCAGCTGCTTCCTCGACGTGATCGTGCGTGCGGTGAGCGCCGGCAGGCCGTGGGCGCGCAGGAGCTGGGCCCTCTCGTCGGACGGCAGTCCCGCCAGCAGCACCTTTCCGCTGGCGGTGGCGTGCAACGGGGTCAGGCTGCCGATCCAGTCGTGGGTGGACACGGTCGAGGGGCCCATCTCCTGGTCCACGTTGACCGCGCGTCCCTCCCGCAGCACCGCCAGGTTGACGGTCTCGGAGTGGGTCCGTGCCAGCTCCCGGATCTCGTCGTGCGCCTCGGCGACCACGCTCAACCGGCCGGGGATCGCGTGCGCCAGGCGCAGGATGCCGAAGCCGAGCTGATACGGGCTGCCGTCGCTGGGATGGTGCACGAGACCCCGGGACTCGAGGGCACCGAGCAGCCGCGAGGCGGTGGACTTGTGCACGCCCAGCTCCGCGGCCACCTCGGTCACCGTCGACCCACCGGTCCGGGCGAGGACCTCGAGCACCGTGATCGCCCGGTCCACGGACTGGACGCCGCCGGGGGTCACCCCGTCCGAGCTGGGCTGCTCCGTTGCGGTGTCGGAAGTGGGCGAAGGGCTGTGGGCTGATAGGGACATGTCCCCATAGTAGTCACTGGTCACTGGTGCGCTCCCGTCCGCTCCACCCCGGGCGGCCGGCACCGCAGAGGCCGGCCGCCCGGACGGGTCGTCCCGGACCGGGGTGTCCCGGCCCGGCACGGCCCGTCACGAGGGGTTGGTCTCCTTCTTCCGGGCGGCCGCCCGGCCGTTCTGCTGGGCGTAGATCGGCTGACCGGCGGCCGTGGCGTCCACGGCCCGGAACTCGGCCGTGTTCGGATCCGTGCTCTCCCGGGTGACCAGGGTGAACTTCTGGTGCCCGTACTCGTCGACGGCGTTGCGCACCGCGCGGTTCATCACGGAGTCGGACAGGCGCTTGCGCAACCACATCGGATCCCGGCGCAGGTCCCGCGCCAGCGCGAAGCACAGCAGGAACATCACCAGGATGAACGGCAGGGCGGAGACGATCGTCATCCGCTGCAGACCGCCCAGCGCGGCGGCGGGGTCGTCACCACCGGCCAGGAGCATCACCGCGGCGACGCTGCCCATGAGCACACCCCAGAAGATGACGACGGGTCGGGAGGGCTCCAGGCTGCCGCGGGAGCTGAGCGACCCGGTCACGATGGACGCCGAGTCGGCACCCGTGACGAAGAAGATCCCGGTGAGCACCATGGCCAGCACGGCGAGAGCGACCGTGACGGCCTGCGGCAGGTCCAGTCCGGTGAACATGTCGTAGATCGCGCTGTCGAAGGAGATGGTCGGGGACCCGTCCACGACCGTGGCGATGCCGTCGTTCGGGTCCGGCGTGGCGTCGGCCCGGCGCTGGATGTCGATGGCGGTGCCGCCGAAGACGGCGAACCACATGAGGGACACCAGCGACGGCACCACGAGCACGCCCACCACGAACTGGCGGATGGTCCGGCCCCGGCTGATCCGGGCCACGAACATGCCCACGAAGGGAGTCCAGGACACCCACCAGGCCCAGTAGAAGATGGTCCACCCCGACAGCCACTCGCGCATCCCCTCGTCACCCAGCGCCTCCGTGCGGGCGGACATCTCCGGCAGCTCCTGCGCGTAGGAGCCGATCGAGGAGGGAATGAGGTTGAGGATGAAGACGGTGGGACCCACCACGAAGATGATGACCGCCATGAGGAGGGCCAGCACCATGTTGGTGTTCGAGAGGAACTGGATGCCCCGGGCGATGCCGGAGACGGCGGAGGCCACGAAGCAGAACGTCAGCACCGCGATGACGACCACCAGCAACGGGGTGGTCACCTCGGCGATGACGCCGTTGAACTGCAGTCCGCTGCCGATCTGCAGGGCGCCCAGGCCGAGCGACGCGGCGGTCCCGAAGACGGTCGCGAAGATGGCGAGCATGTTGATGATCTTCCCGCCCACGCCGTCCACGGCCTTGCGCCCGAAGATCGAGACGAACGCCTCGGAGAGCAGGTTCTTGCGGCCCAGCCGGAAGGTGCCGTAGGCGATGGCGATGCCGACCACCGCGTACATCGCCCACGGGTGCAGCGTCCAGTGGAACAGCGACGTGGCCATCGCCGCCTCGATGGCCTCGGCCGTCTGCGCGTCGGCCGTGGCCGGCGGCGGGGCGATGTAGTGGTAGAGCGGCTCGGCGACGCCGTAGAACATCAGGCCGATGCCCATGCCGCAGGCGAACATCATCGAGATCCACGACACCGTCCGGAACTCCGGGCGCTCGCCGTCCTGGCCGAGCGGGATGTTGCCGAACCGGCCGATGGCCAGCCAGAGCACGAAGACCACGAACAGCGAGGCCAGGAGCACGAAGAGCCACCCGGTGCTCTGCAGCACCCAGCCCAGCGCCACCGTCGAGGCGTTGGACAGGCTCTCCGTGTTGAGGAACCCCCAGAGCACGAATGCGGCCACGAGAGCTCCGGTGACCACGAAGATGGTCCGGTCGAGACCTTCCAGGCCGGCACGGAAGGACCTTCTCCGCTCGGCGACCCCGTCCTTGAGCTCGTCGAGGATCGCGACCTCCTCGGCCTCGGCCTCGTGCAGCAGGGTCGTGTCGTCCACGGGGGCCGTCGCGGGCTGCGCCGTCGGCTCCTCGGCGGGCACCGGGTCGGTGCGAGAGTCGTCGTTGCTCATCGGACCTTCTCCTGGCTCTTGGCGCCCGTGGTGGGGACGACGTCGCCGATCTTGTCGGTGATCCAGTCGTGGAAGGCGCCGATGTGGTGTTCGGAGGGGACGAGGACCCCGCCGGTGGCGTAGATCTTGGAGCTCATGGCGGGCTGGCAGCGTTCGCAGGCGTCGAAGTCCTGCTGGTTGACGCGGTGGAAGAGCTCCACGGAGGCGGAGACGTCCTTGCCGGAGTCCACGACCGAGGGCAGGTAGAGCCAGTCGCACTCCACGATGGTGTGGTCCGGGGCCATCGGGAACATCCGGTGGATGATCACGTGGTCGGGCACGAGGTTGACGAACACGGTGGGGCGGACGGTGATCGCGTAGTAGCGGCGGTCGTGGTCCTCGTCCACGCCGGGGAGCTTGTCGAGGCCTTCGGAGCCGTCGACGGTGAAGCCCAGGACGTCGTCGCCGAACTCGGCGCCGTGGCCGACGAAGTACTGGGCGGCGAGGCCGTCGGCGAACTCGGGCAGGACCTCGGTGAGCTCGGGGTGGATGGTGGCGCAGTGGTAGCACTCCATGAAGTTCTCGATGATGAGCTTCCAGTTGGCCTTCACGTCGTAGGTGATGCGCCGGCCCAGGGAGAGGTTGGCGATGTCGTAGCCCTCGATGGCCTGGGTGTCGCCGAGGCGTTCCTGGATGTCGCCCATGACGTCGTCCTCGAAGGAGGGCGGGTTCTCGGCCAGGCAGACCCAGACGTAGCCGAGGTACTCGCGGACCGGGACGGTGACCAGGCCGTATTCCTGGCGGTCGATGTCGGGCATCTTGGTGAGGTTGGGGGCGGCGATGAGCTTGCCGTCGAAGTCGTAGGTCCAGGCGTGGTAGGGGCACTGGAAGGAGCGGCCGGCCTCGCCGGTGTCCTCCATGCACAGTTTCACTCCGCGGTGGCGGCAGATGTTGTAGAAGGCGCGGATGCCGTGCTTGCGGTTGCGGGTGATGATGATCGACTCGCGGCCGATCTGCACGGTGCGGAAGGCGCCGGGCTTGTCGAGGTCACCGGCGCGCACGGCGCAGAACCACATCTGCTCGAAGATGCGTTCCTGTTCGGCGCGGAAGACGGCCTCGTCCACGTAGGTGGATCCGGGCAGGGTGGAGATCAGGGACTCCGAGACAACGTTGGTCGACAACACGAACTCCTTGGTTCAGGCGGTGCGGGGAACGCGGTGGGTCAGGAAGAGGTAGAGAGGAGCAAGGGCGGTCAGGCCGCGACCAGCTGGGCGGTGGTGGACGCGAGTTTCTCGATGGTCTTGCGCCAGCGGCAGAAGAGCTTGGTCTGGTTCCAGGCGAGCACGCCCACGGGTTGGTCCCCGGCGTAGTAGACGGCCAGCAGGGAGTCCTCCCCGGGGCCGCCGTGCTCGTAGACCACCCGCTCGGCGCGGGAGGCGTCGCCGGCGAACTGCAGGCGGGTGCCGTACTGGTCGGACCAGAAGTAGGGGGGCTTGACCGCCGGCAGGGTGGCCGGGTCCGCGCCCAGCAGCGCGCCGATGGCCACGGCCGGGCGCTGGGCGGCCCCGGTCCAGTGCTCCACCCGGTGGTGGCGGCCGGTGGCCGGCTCCCACCACGCGGCGCAGTCACCGACCGCGACGACCCCGGGGAGGCTGGTGCCCCCGACGGCGTCGCAGACCACGCCGTTGCCCAGTTCGATCCCGGAGCTCTCCAGCCAGGCGGTGTTGGGCACCGCGCCGATGCCCACGACCACCACGTCGGTGTCCAGCACCCGCCCGTCGGCCAGGTGCACCGCGCTCACGGATCCGTCGGTGCGGGTGAAGTCGGCGATGTCGGCCCCGCAGATCAGCTCGACCCCGGCGGCCTCGTGCAGTCCGGCCACGACCGCGCCCAGCTGGGCGCCCAGCGGCCCGCACAGCGGGGTGGGGGACTTCTCCAGCACGGTGACCTCCATGCCCAGTCCGTGGGCGGTGGAGGCGACCTCGGCGCCGATGAACCCGGCGCCGACGACCACCATCCGGCCCCCCGCGCGCACCAGCTCGCGCAGCTTCTGGGCGTCGGCGACGGTGCGCAGGCTCACCACGTTGTCGGCGTCGGCGATCTGGGGCAGGGTCCGGGGCGAGGCGCCGGTGGCGATCACCAGGGCCGGGGCGTGCACGGTGGTCCCGTCCTCGAGGTGCACCAGCCGGGTGGCCGGGTCGAAGGACACCGCCCGGGTGCCCAGGATCCACTCCGCCTCGAGCGCGTCGGTGTCGGTCTCCAGGGCCAGGTCGGCGATCTCGATCCGCCCGGCCAGGAAGTCCTTGGACAGCGGCGGACGGTCGTAGGGACGCTGCGGATCATCACCGATGATCACCAGCCGCCCGGCGAACCCGAGACTACGAGCGGCCCGGGCGGCCGAGAGGCCGGCCAGGGACGCTCCGACAATGACGAGGGACTCCATGAGAAGGACCCCTTTCGAAAGACAGGCAACGGATGAGGGGCGACCCGGGCCGGCGGTGTGAAGCCTGGTCCTGGATCTGACGCGCAACTCGTGCAACACGATTCGTAATGTGAGATTCAGAGTGAGCCTCGCCGGGGGGCCCGTCAAGGGGTTGCGCCATTGCGACGCGAGAAATTTACATTGCGGCCCCCTGTGGCGTGGGTCACGAATCCGCTGGGGCGAATCTCTTGACAGCGCCCGTTCCCAGTCCCCACGCTTGTTGCACATTGCAACGCCTGTTGCTCATGGTGAGCCAGTTCGGCCGGAGCGGAACCGCTCGGCACGGCAGGCCCGTCCTCCTCAGGAAAGGATCCGATCCGATGCACAAGGCCTGTCCCCTCAAGGACCTCGCACCCGGTGACGCCCTGCGCCTCGACACCGTCCCGCCCATCGCCGTGTTCCACACGGAGGAGGGCGAGCTGTTCGCCCTCGACGACACCTGCACCCACCAGGACGCCTCGCTCGCGGACGGCTGGGTGGAGGACTGCGAGGTGGAGTGCCCGCTGCACGCGTCCAAGTTCAACCTCCGCACCGGCGCGGTGGACGCGCCCCCGGCCAAGCTGCCGGTCCGGACCCACGTGGTGACCGTCGTGGACGGGGACATCATGGTCGAGGAGTCGTCCGAGGCCCCGAACCTGCCGCCCGGTCTCACCGTCAACGGCCACGAGTCCCAGTCCGGCTGACACCGGCCGACCCCCGCACCACACCCGCAGGTCAGGAGAACCGCCTCATGAGCACCACCCCTCGCGTCGTCATCATCGGAGCCGGCATCGTCGGCACGAATCTTGCCGACGAGCTGGTCCAGCGCGGCTGGACCGACGTCACCGTCCTCGAGCAGGGCCCGCTGCCCCTTCCCGGAGGCTCGACGTCCCACGCCCCCGGACTCGTCTACCAGACGAACCCGTCACGGACGATGACCCACCTCGCGCGGTACACCGTGGAGAAGCTCGTGTCCCTGGGCTGCTTCAACCAGGTCGGCGGCCTCGAGGTCGCCACCACCCCCGAGCGGCTGGAGGAGCTCCAGCGCAAGGTGGGGTACGCGACGTCGTGGGGGATCGAGGGCCGGCTGCTCACGCCCGAGGAGGTGCTCCAGCAGCACCCCCTGGTCAACCCCGAGATGGTGCTGGGCGGCTACCACGTCCCCACGGACGGCCTCGCCCTGGCGGCCCGGGCGGTGCAGGTGCTCATCGAGCGCACCTCCCGCGCCGGCGTGACCTACTGCGCGGAGACGACCGTCACCGGCATCGAGCGGTCGAACGGCCGCGTGACCGGCGTGACCACGTCCGACGGAACCGTGCCGGCGGACATCGTCGTCTCCTGCGCCGGGTTCTGGGGCCCCGCGATCGGCGAGATGGCCGGGATGCCGTGCCCCATCCAGCCGCTGGCCCACCAGTACGTCTTCACCTCCGCGGTCCCGGAGCTCGTGGGCAAGCACGACGCCCCGAACGGCGCGACCCTGCCGATCCTCCGGCACCAGGACGCGGACCTCTACTACCGCGAGTGGGGGGACCGGATCGGCATCGGCTCCTACGCCCACCGCCCGATCCCGGTGGACCTCGACCACCTGCCGCACTACGCGCCCCGGGACATCGCCCACGACCGGATGCCCTCCCGCCTGGACTTCACTCCCGAGGACTTCACGGCACAGTGGGCCGAGAGCCAGCGGTTCCTCCCCAGCCTGCGGGGCAGCGAGGTGGCCGAGGGCTTCAACGGGATCTTCTCCTTCACCCCGGACGGGGGCCCGCTCATCGGCGAGTCCCCGGACCTCGCCGGGTTCTGGGTGGCGGAGGCGGTGTGGGTCACCCACTCCTCAGGCGTGGCCAAGGCCGTGGCCGAGCTGCTGGTGGACGGCACCTCGGAGACGGACCTGCACGGCTGCGAGGCCACCCGGTTCGACGACGTGCAGCTCTCCCCGGAGTACGTGGAGGAGACGGGCAAGCAGAACTTCGTGGAGATCTACGACGTCCTCCACCCCCTCCAGCCCCGGGAGTCGCCGCGCAACCTGCGGGTCAGCCCCTTCTATCCCCGGGAGCTGGAGCTCGGCGCGTTCTTCCTGGAGAGCCACGGGTGGGAGCGCCCGCACTGGTACGAGTCCAACGCCGCGCTCCTGGAGCAGCTCCCGGAGGAGTGGCGCGAGCCGGAGCGCGAGCCGTGGGCGGCCCGGTACCACTCGCCGATCGCGGCGGTCGAGGCGTGGAAGACCCGCACCGCCGTGGCGATGTACGACATGACCCCGCTCAAGCGCGTGACGGTCGAGGGGCCGGGCGCCGCCGCCCTGCTGCAGCGGCTCACCACCGGCAACATCCTGCGCAAGCCGGGCGCCGTGACGTACTGCCTCCTGCTGGACGAGAAGGCCGGGATCCGCAGCGACATCACCGTGGCCCGGCTCAGCGAGAACCTGTTCCAGGCCGGCATCAACAGCAGCGTGGACGTGGCGTACCTGTCCGCCGAGGCGACCCGGCAGGGCGCCGAGGACCCCACCGCCTGGGCCGTGGTCCGGGACACCACCGCCGAGACCTGCTGCATCGGGCTGTGGGGGCCGAAGGCACGGGAGGTCATGGCGAAGGTCTCCCGCGACGACCTGTCCAACGACGGCCTGAAGTACTTCCGCACCAAGCAGATCCGGGTGGGCGGCCTGCGGGTCACCGCGATGCGCCTCTCCTACGTGGGCGAGCTCGGCTGGGAGCTGTACACCACCGCCGACCAGGGGCTGCGGCTGTGGGACCTGCTGCACGAGGCGGGCCAGGAGTTCGGCATCGTCCCCGCGGGGCGCGCGGCGTTCAACAGTCTGCGCGTGGAGAAGGGCTACCGGTCCTGGGGCACCGACATGACCACCGAGCACACCGCGGTGGAGGCGGGGCTGGACTTCGCCGTGAAGAAGGACAAGGGCGACTTCGTGGGCTCGGAGGCCGTGGCCTCCGACGGCCAGGTCCGGCGCCGGCTGCGCTGCCTGACCATCGACGACGGCCGCTCCGTGGTCCTGGGCAAGGAGCCCGTGTACGTGGACGGCGCCGCCGCCGGCTACGTCACCAGCGCCGTCTTCGGCCACACCGTGGGCCGGCCGGTCGCCTACGCCTGGCTCCCGCCGGAGCTCTCCGAGGGGGACGGCGTGGAGATCGAGTACCTCGGCGAGCGCGTCCCCGCCACCGTCAGCGCCGAGCCGCTCGTGGACCCCGGGATGGAGCGCATCCGCGGCTGAGGCCCCTGCCGCCGCGGCCGGGGCGTGCACCGCTCCGGCCGCGGCTCCTGGTCCCGGCCTCGGGACTCCCCAGTACGACTTCTGTGATCGCGCACCGTTCCCGGTGCCGACGACGACGAAAGGCAGTTCCAACATGCACAAGGTCAAAGGCGTGGTGTCGAAGGGCAAGAACCAGCCCGTCAGCGTGGAGACCATCCTGGTGCCGGACCCGGGTCCCGGGGAGGCGCTCGTGGACGTGCTCACCTGCGGGGTGTGCCAGACCGACCACCACTACGTCGAGGGCGGGGTCGGCAACGACTACCCGTACCTGCTCGGCCACGAGTCCTCCGGCGTGGTGTCCGCGATCGGCGAGGGGGTGACCGAGATCGCCGTGGGCGACCACGTGATCCTGAACTGGCGGGCGGTGTGCGGGGAGTGCCGGGCCTGCCGCAAGGGCGAGCCCTGGTACTGCTTCGCCACCCACAACGCCACCCAGAAGATGACGCTCGAGGACGGCACCCCGCTGTCCCCGGCCCTGGGCATCGGCTCGTTCGCCGAGAAGACCCTCGTGGCCGCCGGTCAGTGCACCAAGATCGAGGCCGACCTCGAACCGCACCAGTACGCGGCCGTCGGACTGCTCGGCTGCGGGGTGATGGCCGGCATCGGCGCGGTGCTCAACACCGGTGCCGTCAAGCGCGGGGAGTCCGTGGCCGTGATCGGCTGCGGCGGCGTCGGGGCGGCCGCGATCGCCGGGGCGGCGCTGGCCGGGGCGACCACGATCGTCGCCGTGGACCTCGACGACGAGAAGCTGGCCACCGCGCAGAAGTTCGGTGCCACCCACACCGTGAACTCCCGGCAGCAGGACCCGGTCGAGACGATCCGCGAGCTCACGGGCGGCTTCGGCGCCGACCTGGTGATCGACGCCGTGGGCATCGCGCCGACCTTCAAGCAGGCCTTCGAGGCCCGCGACCTGGCCGGGCGCATGGTGCTGGTCGGAGTGCCCGCGCCCGGCACCAGCTGGGCGATCCCACTGGACGAGGTCTTCGGCCGCGGCGGATCCATCAAGTCCGCCTGGTACGGCGACACCCTCCCCTCCCGGGACTTCCCGATGCTGGTGGACCAGTACCGGCTGGGCCGGCTGGACCTCGACGGCTTCGTCACCGAGCGCATCGGCCTGGGCGACGTGGAGGAGGCCTTCGCGAAGATGAAGGCCGGCACGGTGCTGCGCTCCGTGGTGGAGATCGCCCCGGCTCCGGGTGCGGCGGACAGCCTCGCCGCGCAGTCGGAGGCCAGCGTGGCCGCACCGGTCGGAGCGGCCCGATGACCGCGCGGCAGACCACGGACCAGCGCACGGACGCCTCGGGCCGGGTCCGGGTCGAGCACCTGGTCACCTCCGGGACGTTCTCCCTGGACGGGGGCACCTGGGACGTCGAGAACAACGTGTGGATCGTGGGCGACGACGACCAGTGCCTGGTCATCGACCCGGCCCACGACCACCGGAAGGTCGTGGACGCCGTGGGCGGACGGGCCGTGGCGGCCATCCTGCTCACCCACGGCCACGACGACCACATCCGGTCCGTCGTGGACGTCGCCGAGGAACTGCGGGCTCCGGTGTACCTGCACCCGGAGGACACGATGCTCTGGGAGCAGGTCCATCCGACCCGTCGTTTCGACCGCATCATCCGCGACGGCGACGTCTACACCGTGGGCGGGGTGCGCCTCACCGCGCTGCACACTCCGGGCCACTCGCCCGGCTCCGTGTGCTTCTCCGCCCCGGACCTGGGGCAGGGCGGGGTGCTGTTCTCCGGGGACACCCTCTTCCAGGGCGGCCCCGGCGCCACCGGCCGGTCCTACAGCGACTTCGACACGATCGTGGACTCCATCCGGGACCGGCTGCTCACCCTGCCCGGCTCCACGGAGGTGCTCACCGGCCACGGCGACACCACCACGATCGGCGCCGAGGCCCCGCACCTGCAGGAGTGGATCGACCGCGGCCACTGAGGCTGCGATCCGGAACCCCGTCAGCAGGCACGACGATCCCCTCGGAGGCACTCGCCCCCGGGGGGATCCGTCGTGCGCGACCCCATGGGCTCCCTGACGGACCGCGATCCCCTCGTCAGTATTTCTGCCGGAGGAGCGGCGGAGGTCCGGAAGGCGCGGAAGAGCCTCCGTGGCGGGCACACCCACCACGGAGGCTCTTCGATGCTCCGCGCGCCACCGGTCGCCCGACCGGCTGGAGCTCTAGCGCAGGACGACCGTCCGGTTGCCGTGCAGGATGACCCGCCCCTCGCAGTGCCACTTCACCGCGTTGGACAGGGCCTTGCACTCGGTGTCCCGCCCCGCGGCCACGAGGTCCTCCGGGCCGTAGGTGTGGTCCACGTCCACGAGCTGCTGGGCGATGATCGGGCCCTCGTCCAGCTCGGCGTTGACGTAGTGCGCCGTGGCGCCCACGGTCTTCACCCCGCGGTCGTAGGCCTGGTGGTACGGCTTGGCCCCCTTGAAGGAGGGCAGGAACGAGTGGTGGATGTTGATCACCCGTCCTTCCATCCGGGTGGCCAGCGAGTCGCTGAGCACCTGCATGTAGCGGGCCAGGACCACGAGGTCCACCTCGAACCGGTCCACGAGCTCCAGCAGGCGGGTCTCGGCCTGGGGCTTGGTGTCCGGGGTGACGGGCACGTGGAAGAACGGGATGCCGTGCCACTCGACGAGGCGCTGGTGGTCCCGGTGGTTGGAGACCACCGCGACGATGTCCACGGGCAGGTCCCCGGTCCGGGCACGGAAGAGCAGGTCGTTGAGGCAGTGGCCGAACTTGGAGACCATCACCAGCACCCGGCGCTTCGCCCCGTGCTCGCTGAGCTCCCAGCGCATGTCGAACCGTTCGGCCACCGGGGCCAGGTCCGCCCGGAGGGCCTCGAGGTCGAGACCTCCCTCCGTGGCGGAGGCGACGTGCACGCGCATGAAGAAGTGGCCGAGCCGCCGGTCGTCGAACTGGGTGAGCTCGACGATGTTGCAGCCCTGCTCCAGGAGCACGCCGCTGACGGCGTGCACGATCCCCGGTCTCTCGGGGCAGTCGAGGGTCAGCACCAGCTCCGTCGTGGGTGGAGCGGTGGAGACGGCCTGCGGCTGCAGGCGCTGCTCAGCATTCGATGACGTTGACGGCGAGTCCACCACGGGAGGTCTCCTTGTACTTGATCTTCATGTCGTTTCCGGTCTCGCGCATGGTCTTGATGACCTGGTCGAGCGAGACCGTGTGCTCGCCGTCGCCCTGGAGGGCGAGGCGTGCGGCGTTGATGGCCTTGACCGAGGCGATCGCGTTGCGCTCGATGCACGGGATCTGCACGAGCCCGCCCACCGGGTCGCAGGTCAGCCCGAGGTTGTGCTCCATGCCGACCTCGGCGGCGTTCTCGACCTGCTCCGGGGTGCCGCCGAGCACCGCGCACAGGCCGGCGGCGGCCATGGAGCAGGCCGATCCCACCTCGCCCTGGCAGCCCATCTCCGCGCCGGAGATGGAGGCGTTCTCTTTGATGAGGATGCCGACGGCCGCCGCCGTCAGCAGGAACTCCACCACACCGTCCTCGTCCGCCCCGGCGATGAACCGGGCGTAGTAGTGCAGCACGGCGGGGATGATGCCCGCCGCCCCGTTCGTCGGGGCGGTCACGATGCGCCCGCCGGAGGCGTTCTCCTCGTTGACCGCCAGGGCGTAGAGGTTGATCCACTCCATGGCCTGCAGCGGATCGGTCGCCGGCGGGACGGGGCAGGCGCCGGCGGCCGCCTCGGCCTCGCGCAGCCGGGCCCGCAGGGCCGGCGCCCGGCGGCGGACCTTCAGACCGCCGGGCAGCCGGGCCTCCGTGCGCGTGCACCCGTTCTCCACGCACTCCTGCATGACGGCCCAGATGTGCAGCAGGCTCGAGCGGAGACGCTCCTCGCTGCGCCAGGACAGCTCGTTGGCGAGCATGATCCCGGCGATCGACGTCCCCTCCCGCCGGCAGTGCTCCAGGAGCTGCCGGCCGGTGGTGAACGGAAAGGGCACCTCGGTGCTGTCCTGGACGATGCGGTCCGCCCCGGACACGTCCCCGTCCACCACGAACCCGCCGCCCACCGAGTAGTAGGTGCGCTCCCGCACCGGCTCGCCGTCCGCCCCGTAGGCGGCGAACGTCATGCCGTTGGGGTGCGCGGGCAGCGACCTGCGCCGGTGCATGACGACGTCCTCGGACCGGTCGAAGGGGATCGGGCGGACCCCCGCCAGGCACAGCTGCCCGCGCTCCGTGCTCGTCCGCACCTGGTCGTCGGCCGTGTCGGTGTCCACGGTCTCCGGGTCCTCGCCCTGCAGGCCCAGGATCACGGCCTTGTCCGAGCCGTGCCCGTGCCCGGTGGCCCCGAGCGAGCCGAACAGCTCGGACCGGACCCTGGCGACCGCGTCGAGGAGGCCGTCGGCGGCCAGCCCCTCCGTGAACAGCCGGGCGGCCCGCATCGGCCCCACCGTGTGGGAGGAGGAGGGGCCGATGCCGACGGAGAACAGGTCCAGGGCGGACAGCGCCATCAGGGCACCTCGGGGGCGGCGAACTCCGTCATGGCGTCCAGCAGCCACCGGGCGGTGTACTCGGCGAAGGAGGCTCGCGGCATGATCCGCCAGGTCTGCTCCGCGGTGCGCCACAGCAGCACGGGCACCGGCCCGAGGGTCGCGGAGACGGCGGTGCCGACGCCGAACGCGCGCGGGTGGAGGTCCAGGTGGCAGCCCTTCTCCAGCACGGCCCGGGCCGAGGGACCGTCCAGCTCGAGGGTCGTGCGGTTGGCCGAGAGGTCGACGACGGCGCCCCGCTCGCCGCCCAGCGCCCGGACCAGTCCGGGAACGGCCGGGTCGGTGGACAGCCCGGTGCCGCCGGTCGGCGCGGCGCCGGTGTCCTGCGGGCCCACCAGCAGGAACTCGTCGGGACCGGTCCACACCACGGCCGTGCCCTCGGGACTGCCCGTGACCTGGCCGTGGCCGGTCGGCAGGGGCACGCCGGCCGCGGCCGCGATCTCCTCGGCGGCGGGGGAGCCGGGCGCCACCCGGATCCCGACCATGGTGAGGAAGGGGATCTCGCGCAGCGCCACGCCGCGCGCGCCGGACACGGAGGCACCGGCCATCTGCGCCTGCAGGTCGGCCAGCGGGCTGCGGCGGAGGCGGGTGATGTCGGTCAGGAGCTGCTCAGCCATCTCGGCGGTTCCCTTCGGGGTCGTAGAGCACGGGTTCTGCGATGACGACGTCCACGAGCTGCCCGTCGAGCGGGGCCTGGAGCGTCTCACCGATGCGGTTGCGGCCGTTCTCGACCAGCGCCAGACCGAAGGTCCGCTCGAGGGCTGCGCTGCGGTAGCTGGAGGTGACGTGGCCGACCATCGGCACGGGCCCCTGCTCCGGGGTGATGGGAGTGCCGTGGTCCACCAGCTGGGCGCCCTCCGGCAGCCGGAACGTCCGGTCCACGGGCAGGACCGCGACCAGCTGCTTGCGGTCGGGGCTCGTGGCGGACGGGCGGTCGTAGGATCGCCTGCCGATGAAGTCCTTGGTCTTGGACACCACCCAGTCCATCCCCAGGTCCTGCGGGGTGACGGTGCCGTCGGTGTCCTGGCCGACGATCGGGAAGGCCTTCTCCGCGCGCAGCACGTGCATGGTCTCGGTGCCGTACGGGGTGATGCCGAACTCGGCGCCGGCCTCCGCGACGGACTCCCAGACCGACAGGCCGTACCAGGAGGAGACGTTGATCTCGAACGCCAGCTCCCCGGAGAAGGAGATCCGGCAGATCCGCGCGGGGACCCCGGAGGCCAGCACGGTCTCGCGGAAGGCCATGAACGGGAACGCCTCGTTGGACACGTCCAGCTCCGGGGCGAGCTTCTCGATGACGGCGCGGGACTTCGGGCCGACGACGGCGACGGTGGTGTACTGCTCCGTGACGGAGGTGAACACCACGTCCAGCTCCGGCCACTCGGTCTGGGACCACTCCTCGAGCCAGTCCAGGACCTTGGCCGCGCCACCGGTGGTGGTGGTCATGAAGTACCGGTCCTCGTCCAGGCGTAGGGTCACGCCGTCGTCGAAGACCATCCCGTCGGGGGTGCACATGACCCCGTAGCGGGCCATGCCGGGCTTGAGCTTCTTGAAGGCGTTGGTGTAGACGCGGTTGAGGAACTCCCCGGCGTCCTTGCCCCGGATCTCGATCTTGCCCAGGGTGGTGGCGTCCATGAATCCCACGGACTCGCGCACGGCCGCGCACTCGCGCAGCACCGCCGTGTCCATGTCCTCCCCGGCCTGCGGGTAGTACCAGGGCCGCTTCCACTGCCCGACGTCCTCGAACAGGGCGCCGTGGCCCACGTGCCAGGGGTGGACCGAGGTCACCCGCGCCGGGTCGAACAGCTCGCCGCGCCGCCGTCCGGCCAGGGCCACGAAGGCCACCGGGGTGTAGGGGGCGCGGTAGGTGGTGGTGCCGATGCCGCCCACGTCCGTGCTGTTCAGGGCTGCGGCGATGACGCCGATGGCGTTGACCCCCGAGGTCTTGCCCTGGTCGTTGGCGGTGGAGATGGACGTGTAGCGCTTGACGTGCTCCACGCTGCGCATGCCGGCGCCGGTCGAGCGCAGCACGTCGGCGACGGTCTGGTCGCGCTGGAGGTCCACGAAGTGGCGGTTCCAGCCGGCGGAGCCGTCGTCGGGTCCCGGCACGAGCCACAGCGGCCGGACGGGCGAGGACTCCGTGCTCTCGGCGTGCGGGGTCTCGGGCTGGATCTCGAAGCCCGCGCGGCCGGCGGCCTCGGCGCCGGCGAGGGCGCCCTCGGTGAGGCACCACGCCAGGTCGGTGGTGCCGTTGACGGAGCCCGCGGTGTGCTGGTCCCGCACCGGGGCGGCCGGCACGAACGCCGCGAGGCGCTCGTCCCAGGTCAGCTTCCCCTGCCGCTGGCTGTGCAGGTGGACGACCGGGGTCCACCCGCCCGAGACGGCGAGCAGGTCCGCGTCCACGGTCGTGGGGGTCCCGGTCGGCGTGCCGGAGGCGTCGATCCCGGTGACCGTGACGGCGCTGAGCCGTCCGTCCTCGCCGTCGCCGGCGGTGTCCATGACGGCGCTGCCGGGGAACAGGCGCACCCCGGTGGCGGCGGCGACGTCGGCGGCCCGGCCGTGGATCTCCGGGCGGGAGTCGACCACGGCCTCGACGCGGACCCCGGCGGCGACCAGGTCGGCGACCAGGTCGTAGGCGGAGTCGTTCGTGGTGGCCACGACCACCGCCGTGCCGGCGGCGACCGCGTAGCGGTTGAGATAGGTGCGCACCGACCCGGCGAGCATGACGCCGGGGCGGTCGTTGTTCGCGAACACGACCGGACGCTCGTGCGCGCCGGTGGCGAGCACCACCTGTTGCGCCCGCACGTGCCAGATCCGCTCCCGCGACACCCCGGCGCCCGGGGCCTCGACGAGATGGCCGGTGCGCCGCTGGACGGCGACGACGTAGTTGGCGTCGTAGTTGCCGAAAGCCGTGGTGCGGTGCAGGACCGTGACCTCCGGCTCGGCCTGCAGGGCGGCGAGGGTGCGCTCGACCCAGTCGCGGGCCGGCAGACCGTCGACGGACTCGTCCCGGCCCGACAGCAGGGAGCCTCCGGCCACCGGCTGCTCGTCCATGAGGATCACCCGGGCGCCGGAGCGCGCGGCCTCGCGGGCCGCGGCCAGTCCGGCGGGACCGGCACCGACGACGAGGACGTCGGTGTGCACGTGCTTGTGGTCGTAGAGGGCCTCGTCCTTGCGGGGGTCGAGCTGCCCGAGCCCGCGCAGGTAGGACGCCTGCAGTCCGTCGGTCAGCTCCACCGCGGTGGCCGGGAGCATGGACTCGTCGACGTCGGCCCCGGTGTGCGCGGCGACCTTGACCAGGGCGTTGGGCTCCTCCACACCGGCGGAGACGATCCCGCGCGGACGGCCCAGGTACAGCGAGTCGCCGCAGCGGATGCGCCCCGCGGCGAGCAGGGCCGAGGCCAGGGTGTCACCGGCGTACCCGGTGTGCTCCTGACCGTCGACGGTGAAGCGCACCGGCTTCGTGCGGTCGATGCTGCCGGTGGCGCTCTGCTGCGCCGGCAGGCGGTGGGTCTGGGCGCTCACTGGACGCCTCCGATCTCGGGCTTGGGCTCGCCCATTCTGTAGACGGCCTTGATCTCATAGGTCACGGTGTCGCGGACGACGTTGAACCAGCGGCGGCAGCCGACGGCGTGGGCCCACCGCTCGGCGATCAGGCCCTTGGGGTTGTTGCGGTAGAAGAGGTACTCCGCCCACTCCTTGTCGGAGAGCCGGCTGGGGTCCTCGGGGTAGGGCACGTGGGCCTCCCCGCCGTACTGGTACTCGGTCTCGTCGCGCGGCCCGCAGTGGGGGCACTCGATCAGCAGCATGGTGTTCCGGCCTCCTAGTGGGCCACGGCGGCGGCGCCGTGCTCGTCGATGAGGACCCCGGTCTCGAAGCGCTCCAGGGCGAAGGGCTCGTTGAGGGGGTGGGGCTCGTCGTTGGCGATGGTGTGGGCGAAGGAGTAGCCGGCGCCGGGAGTGCCCTTGAACCCGCCGGTACCCCACCCGCAGTTGACGTACATCTGGTCCACGGGCGTCTTGGAGACGATCGGCGAGGCGTCCAGGGTGACGTCGACGATGCCGCCCCAGGTCCGCAGGACGTGGGCGCGCGCGAAGATCGGGAAGAGCTCCACCGCGGCCGCCATCTGGTCCTCGATGACGTGGAAGGCGCCCCGCTGGCCGTAGCCGTTGTAGGCGTCCACGCCGGCGCCCATGACCAGCTCGCCCTTGTGGGCCTGGGACACGTAGACGTGCACGTGGTTGGACATCACCACGGTGGGGTGCACGGGCTCGTGCAGCTCCGAGACCAGGGCCTGCAGCGGGTGGGACTGGATCGGCAGCCGGAACCCGGCGAGCTCCGCCAGGACCGAACTGTGCCCGGCCCCGCAGAGGCCGACCTTGCCGGCGTTGATCCGCCCGCGGGAGGTCTCCACCCCCACCACCCGGTCGCCGTCCTTGATGAAGCCGGTGACCTCGCAGTTCTGGATGATGTCCACGCCCATCTCGTCGCACTTGCGGGCGAAGGCCCACGCCACGTGGTCGTGCTTGGCGATGCCCGCGCGCGGCTGGTAGGTCGCGCCCATCACGGGATAGCGGATGTCGTCGCCGATGTTGATGATCGGGCAGAGCTCCTTGACCTGCTCCGGGCTGATCCACTCCGCGTCGATGCCGTTGAGCTTGTTCGCGTTGACCCGGCGGACGGACTCGCGGACGTCACCCAGGGTGTGGGCCAGGTTCATCACCCCGCGCTGGGAGAAGAGGAAGTCGTACTCCAGCTCCTCGGGCAGGATCTCCCAGAGCTTCAGGGAGTGCTCGTACATCGCCGCGGACTCGTCCCACAGGTAGTTGGAGCGGATGATCGTGGTGTTCCGCGCCATGTTCCCGCCGGCCAGCCAGCCCCGCTCCAGGACGGCGATGTTGGTCATGCCGTGGTTCTTGGCCAGGTAGTAGGCGGTGGCCAGTCCGTGGCCGCCGCCGCCGACGATCACGGCGTCGTAGGAGGACTTCGGATCCGGGTTGTGCCACAGGAAGTCCGGGTGCTCCGGAAGCAGGTCAGCCATCACCGGGCTCCGTTCAGGACAGGGGCGGACAGGTGCGGGTAGAGGGGGAAGGCCTCGGCCAGGGCCGTGACGCGGTCGCGCAGCTGCTCGGTGAGCTCGTCGGTCAGCTCCTGGATCAGCGCCTGGGCGATGATGTCGGCGACCTCGGTGAACTCCTCGGCCCCGAAGCCGCGGGTGGCCAGGGCCGGGGTGCCGATGCGCAGCCCGGACGAGACCATCGGCGGGCGCGGGTCGAAGGGGACGGCGTTGCGGTTGACCGTGATCCCGATGCGGTGCAGACGGTCCTCGCCCTGCTGTCCGTCGAGCTCGGAGTTCCGCAGGTCCACCAGCACCAGGTGCACGTCGGTGCCGCCGCTGACCAGGTTGATCCCGGTGGCCATGACGTCCGGGGACAGCAGCCGGTTGGCCAGGATCTTGGCGCCCTCCAGGGTGCGCACCTGGCGGTCGGTGAACTCCTCGGCCGCGGCGTACTTGAAGGCGACGGCCTTGGCTGCGATCACGTGCTCGAGCGGGCCGCCCTGCTGGCCGGGGAAGACCGCGGAGTTGATCTTCTTCGCGTGCTCCTGCTTGCACAGGATCACCCCGCCGCGCGGACCGCCGAGCGTCTTGTGCGTCGTGGAGGTCACCACGTCGGCGTGGGGCACGGGGTTCGGGTGCAGTCCGGCGGCGACCAGCCCGGCGAAGTGCGCCATGTCCACCATCAGGTACGCCCCGACCTCGTCGGCGATCGCCCGGAAGGCTGCGAAGTCCAGCTGCCTCGTGTAGGCGGACCAGCCGGCGATGATCAACTGCGGGCGGTGCTCGCGGGCGAGCCGGGCGACCTCGTCCATGTCGACCCGGTGGTCGTCCTCGGAGACCCCGTAGGCGGCGACCTTGTAGAGCTTGCCGGAGAAGTTCAGCTTCATGCCGTGGGTCAGGTGCCCGCCGTGGGCGAGGTCCAGGCCGAGGATGGTGTCCCCGGGCCGGAGCAGCGCGGACATGGCCGCGGCGTTGGCCTGCGCGCCGGAGTGCGGCTGGACGTTGGCGTGCTCGGCGCCGAACAGGTCCTTGAGGCGGTCGATGGCCAGCTGCTCGACGACGTCCACGTGCTCGCAGCCGCCGTAGTAGCGCCGACCGGGATAGCCCTCGGCGTACTTGTTGGTCAGCACCGAGCCCTGCGCCTCCATCACCGCGGACGGGGCGAAGTTCTCCGAGGCGATCATCTCCAGCGTGGACTGCTGGCGGACCAGCTCCTGGTCGACGGCCGCGGCGATCTCCGGGTCGGCTTCGGCCAGATGGGTGTTCAGATCGGGCATCCCTGGGCTCCTCAACGGATTGCGTCCAATGCTGATACGAGTTTGATATATCAGCTGTGGTTCAAAGGTATGCTAGGGGTTCCGGGGTGTCAACGGATGACGGAACGTCTCCGGCAGCCGTGTCGTCGGCCGCGATCCACCGGCCCGAACCAGGAGGGAAGTCATGAGCGTCACGACCATCACCGAGTACGGTCCGGAGGCCCCCGTGTCGCTGGCCGATCAGGCCTACCAGCAGCTGCGCGACCGCCTGACCATGCTCGAGATCCGCCCGGGCGCCATGATCCACGACGGTCACCTGGCCGCCGAGATGGGCATCGGCAGGACCCCGATCCGGGAAGCCCTCAAACGGCTGCAGACGGACCATCTCGTGGTCTCCTATCCCCGGAGGGGCACCTTCGCCACGCAGGTGGACATCACCGCACTGTCCGACGTCTCCGAGCTGCGCCGGAATCTCGAGCCGCTCGCCGCTCGCAAGGCCGCGCTCACGGCCCCGCAGGCCGTCCGGGAGCAGATGCACGCCCTGGTCCGGGATCTGGGCGACCTCTCCGGCGACAGCTCGACGAACCAGGCCTTCATGCGCGCGGACCTCAGCGTGCACCGGCTGATCTACAGGGCCACCGGCAACTCGCACCTGGAGGACACCCTGACGCGGCTGGACAACCTCGCCACGCGCATCTGGTGCCTGGTGCTGGACCGGGTGCCCACGGTCGCCGGGCACGTGAACGAGCACGTCGCCCTGCTGGAGTCGATCGCGGCCGGGCGCGCCGAGGAGGCCGCCGAGCTCGCCCTTGACCACGTGACCAGCTTCGAGCGCACGATGCGGAGCATCCTGTGATCCTGCCCGGCGTGGAAGGGCTCCGTCCGGCGACCGGCCGAGCCGGACGAACGGCGGGACGGGGTGCACGACGCCCTCGCCGGCCCGCACAGGGCCGTGGTTAGGACTACGGTAGGAAACCAGGCCATCCCAGGGAGAGCGTGTCCGCCCATGGCAGCTCCCCGGCCGCGAACGGAAAGCGCGCATCACGTCATGTCCACCACCCCTGCCTCCGTCCAGGACGAGCCCCGCTCCCTCGCCGACCGGGCGTTCCTGCAGCTGCAGGACCGCCTGATCTTCCTGGACATCCCCCCAGGAGCCCCTCTCAACGAGGGGCGTCTCTCGCAGGAGCTCCAGCTCGGACGGACCCCGCTGCGTGAGGCGCTCAAACGGCTCGAGTCCGAGCACCTGGTGGTCACGTACTCCCGGCGCGGGACGTTCGCCACCACCGTGGACATCACCGCGCTGTCGGAGATCTCGCAGGTGCGTGAGGTGCTGGAGCCTCTGGCCGCCCGGCTGGCGGCCGAGCGGCACGGCGGGGACGCACGGGACCAGCTGGAGGAGCTGCGGGACCGGCTGGTCGCGGCCGGCGGCGAGTGGCTGAACAAGGACGAGGCGCTGCGCTGGGACGTGCAGATCCACCGGGCGGTCTACGCGGCGGCCGGCAACTCCCATCTGCAGGTCACGCTGGAGCGCTACAGCAATCTCGCCACCCGGATCTGGTGCGTCGTCGCGGACCGCATCCCGCAGCTGCAGGAGCACATCACCGTCCACAGCGACCTGCTGAGAGCTGTGCTGACCGGCGAGGCGGAGCAGGCCGAGGCCATCATGCTCGCGCACGTCAGGGACTTCGAGACACAGATCCGCCAAGTGCTCTGACCCGCCGGGGGCCGCGGGGCGGCCCGCCCCGCGGCCCCCGCAGGTCTGCGGTCAGGCCGAGATGCCCGACCCCGACGGCTGGGCGAAGGCCGGCTCCTCGCCGGCCTGCAGCGCCGCCTGTGTCGTGTGCAGCACGAGCAGGGCCGTGGTCACCGTGCCCACACCGCCGGGGACCGGCGTGAGGGCCGAGGCCACCTGGCCGGTCGAGACGGGATCCACGTCGCCGACGAGATCACCGTCGTCGAGGACGTTGGTGCCGACGTCGACGACCACCGCACCGGCCCGGACGTGGTCACCGGTGAGCAGGCCGGGCCGCCCGACCGCCGCGACGACGACCTCCGCCTCGGACGTGTACCGCTCGAGCGGCCGGGAGCGGGAGTGGCAGACGGTGACGGTGGCGTCGCGCTGGAGCAGGAGCTGCACCAGCGGCTTGCCGACGACCGCCGAGCGGCCCACCACCGAGACGTGCCGGCCGGCGAGGGGGACCTCGTAGTGCTCCAGGATCTCCACCACCGCCCGGGCCGTGGCGGGGGCGAAGGCCCGTTGCCCCACGGTCAGTCGCCCCAGGCTGAGCGGATTGGCCCCGTCGACGTCCTTGGCCGGGCTGATGTGCGCCACGAGCTCGTCCACGGCCACGCCCGGCGGCAGCGGCGTCTGCAGGATGATCCCGTGGATGTCCTCGTCGGCGCTCAGCAGCGTGAGCGCCGAGGAGATCTCCTCGGCTCCGGCTCCGGCTCCGAGGTCCACGACCCTGCAGTGCACACCGGTCCTGTCCGCGGCCCGCGCGATGGAGCGGACGTACCACAGGGTCGCCTCGTTGTCGGTGGCCACGACCACGGCCAGGCCGGGAACCACTCCGCGCTCGCGCAGCGTGCTGACGTTGTCGTCGGTCTCGGCCCGCAGGCGTTGTGCGACGGGGCCCCCGGTCAGCCGGCGCGCGGTCATGCCATCACCTTCTCGCGCACACGGTCCGTCACGGCCTGGGCGGACCGGACGGCATCGTGGCCGTCCCGGAGCTCGTCCGTGAACTCCGCCCGGACGGCCTCGTCCGCGATCGCGCTGATGTTCATGTCCAGCGTGATCAGGGCCGTGGCGATGGCGGCTCGGGCCGCCTCGGACGCGGCGGCCACGTCGCTGATCACGTTGGGGTTGCTGAACTCGGCCAGCTCCCGGCCCAGGTCGATCACCTCCGTCGCCAGACCGATCAGCGCCCGCGGTGGTGCGGCCGCCGCGATCGTGGCCTGCTGGACGGCCCGGGAACGAGCGGCACGGTCCTCCTGCGAGTCCGAGGGCAGGCGGTAGGCGGCGATCACGGCCGCGAAGGCCTTCTCGTCGTCGTCGGCCAGCCGCAGCGCCTCCGGGATGATGCTGTCGGCCCGGGTGGTGATCCGGAGCGACTGCTCCGCGTGCTCGGCGTACTTCGCGCCGGTGGTGTAGCGCGCCACCATGGCGATCAGGGCGGCCCCCTGGGCTGCGTGCAGCGCTGCGGCCGCCCCGCCCCCGGGCGTGGGTTCCCGGGACGCCAGGCGCGTCAAGTAGTCGTTGAGGTTCTCCGAACCGATCATGTTCTGTGTCCTTCGATGGGCATGGGTGGGCATGGAGGGCGTTGACGGACGGTCGTGGTGTCGCCGGATGCTGCCGGTGCGCGAGAAGCTGCGGCCCCGAGCCCGGTGGCGAGGCAGGCTCGGGGCCGCAGGTCTGATGGGGACGGTGCAGCCGGCTGAAGCGGCTCAGCGGAAGACGACGGTGCTGGATCCCTCCAGGAGCACGCGGTGCTCGCAGTGCCAGCGGACGGCCCGGGAGAGGGCCAGCGCCTCGGCGTCCTGCCCCACGGTGGAGAGGGCCCGGGGATCGTGGGAGTGGTCCACCCGGATGACCTCCTGCTCGATGATCGGCCCCTCGTCCAGGTCCGCCGTGACGTAGTGGGCGGTGGCACCGACCAGCTTGACGCCCCGCTCGTAGGCCTGGTGGTAGGGACGGGCCCCCTTGAACCCCGGCAGGAAGGAGTGGTGGATGTTGATGGCCCGTCCCGCCAGCGCGCGGCACAGGTCGTCGGAGAGGATCTGCATGTAGCGCGCCAGGACCACCAGGTCGATGTCGTGCTCCTCGACCAGCTCCAGCAGCCGCTGCTCCGCCTCCTCCTTGGTGGCCGGGGAGACGGGGATGTGGATGAAGGGCAGGCCGGCCGCCTCGGCCATGGGACGGAGATGCTCGTGGTTGGAGACCACCAGGGCGATCTCTCCCCCCAGACCACCGGCCCGCCACCGGAAGATCAGGTCGTTGAGGCAGTGGCCGCCCTTGGACACCATGACGAGCAGCCGGGGCGGGGTCTGGTCATGGATCTGGTAGCGCATGCCGAACCGCTCGGCGATGGGAGCGAAGTTCCGCTGCAGCGTCTCGTGGGTCAGCTCGAGCGGACCGGTGAAGGCGGTGCGCAGGTGCACCAGCCCGTGCACCGTGTCGTCGAACTGCTGGTGCTCGTTGATGTTGGCCTCGTGCGCGAGGAGGAACTCCGTGACGGCATGGACGATCCCGACCTGGTCCTGGCAGGTGATCGTCAGTACGAACTGGGGAAGCGTCCGCCCGTTGGGTGCCGCTGTGGAGGCCACGCTCGGCTGCAGGGAGGAAGGAAGGCTGTCTACGGCGGTCATGGAAGGCTCCTGCTCGATGGGCGTCTACTGGGGATGGCCGACGGGCCGGTGGGCCGGCCGGGGCGGTGCCGAGTGGTTCGACATGGCGCTCCGCCCCGGCCGCGCAGCCGTGCGGGGCGGGGGTGGCCCCCCACACCCCCCCCCGCGGGAGGGGGGCGCCGGGGGGGGGGGGCCGCCCCCCAGACTAGGGGGA
>NZ_JBHVDI010000020.1:0-35284 GCF_042802875.1 Kocuria sp. NPDC057446
CTGCCGGACCGAGGTCCGGCAGCGGCCGTTCGTCGTCGTCGGGATCCCGGCTCAGCCCTGCCGGGCCTTCATGCGCGGGTTCTTCTTGTTGATCACGAAGGTGCGGCCGCGCCGGCGGACCACCTGGGCGCCGGGCACCTTCTTCAGGGCGCGCAGCGAGTTGCGTACTTTCATTCCGTCCTCCTGGTCGTCGTTCCGGATGGTGGTTCTGGTGTCGTTCCTGCTCGTGGTGCCGGGGCCCGTGCGGATCCCCGGCGGATCCCTCCGCGGATTCCCCTGGGGCTCAGCTCGGGGAGCTGATGCCGAAGGGATCGGCCAGCCCGGTGATCCCGGACCGCATCTCCGCCTCCGTGAGCTGGCAGGAGGCGAGAAGGTCGGTCATCTCCGCGGCGTCGAGGTCCTCACCGGTGGCGGCCAGCACGGTGGCGTGCACCCCGGGACCTGCCGGGACCGCGTGGCCCCCGGTGGGTCCGCGGTGCTGCTCCACCGGCCACGGACCGGTGTTCTCCAGCCACACCCGCGGCCCGATCCCCTCCACGCGGATGCGGCACTCCGGTGCCACGGCCAGGCAGACGTGCCCGCGCAGCCAGCAGCAGCCCGCGGCCAGGGCAGCCAGGGCGTGCTGGAAGCGCTCCGGGTGCAGCGGGCGCTCCACCCGCTGCACCACGGTGGTGAACGGCGAGGACGGCGCGCCCCGGGGCGGCTCCAGGCATCCGGAGGCGGCGCGGTGCAGGGCCTCCGCGGGACGGTGCCGCCCCGGCCGGACCTGCGCGCCGTGCTCGACGACGTCGGCGTGCCGGGCCAGCTCCCGCAGCAGCCCGACACCGCGGGCGCGCTCCTCGGTGCCGACGGGCACCAGGTCCGGGTCGGCCAGCAGCACGGTGTCGGTGAGGGCCAGCTCCCCGACGAGGAACTCACCGGGCGTCCGCTCGTCCCCGTCCACGGTGGCGCAGCCGGCCTCGGCCAGGGTCTGCCCGTCCCAGATCTGGTCCTCCACCGAGGCCGGGGCGCAGGCGAGCACGGTCGCGTCCACGGCCGGTGGCGGGTCCAGGAGGCTGCTCAGGGCGCGGGTCGCCGTGGCGGTGGGCACTCCCGGGGGCAGTCCCACGACCACGTGCTCCTCCCCGGCCGTGCGCAGGCGGTCGAGGGCCGGCACGAGATCGAGCCGGACGGCGCAGCTGGGGCAGCCGTGCTCCAGCGACGTCGTCACCCGTTCCTCGGGTGCGCCCGCCCGGAACGTCCGGCGCACCACCGCACCGTCGTCGAGCAGGTCCTGCACCAGCACGACGGCACGCGGGAAGGCGTCCGCGAGGGACTCGCAGGCCCGCCGGCGGCTCAGGGCATCCAGGGAGCTGACCATGACAAGACGCATGCCCACCACCCTACATAGGAATCATTCTCAAAAAAAGCAGGACGGGGTCCGACTCCGGGGCCGTGCGCCGAATTGACCATCGTTCTCATTGGATTGAGAATGGCTCTCATGAAACTTTCCTCCACCCCGCCGGGCGACGTCCCGGCGGACCGGGCGGCGCTCTCCGCGGCGATCCGCACCGAGGACCTCGCCGTGGTCCTCGGTGCGGCTCCCGTGCTGCGCGGGGTGGACCTGACCGTGGCCGACGGCGAGGCCGTGGCCCTGATGGGCGGCAACGGCTCCGGCAAGTCGACCCTCATCAAGGCGCTGCTCGGTATCGTGCCCGTCGCCTCCGGCGAGGCCCGGCTCTTCGGCACCGACGTCACGGGCGCCCGCCGGAACGTCCCGTGGTCCCGCATCGGATACGTCCCCCAGCGCGTCGGCGTCGGCGCCGGGGTGCCGGCCACCGCGCTCGAGGTCGTCGCCTCGGGGCTGACGGGGCACCGCCGGCTGCGCCCGGGCGCCGGCGGCCGCAGCGCGTGCCTCGACGCCCTCGAGCAGGTGGGACTGGCCGACCGGGCGCGCGAGAGCGTGGCGATCTTCTCCGGCGGGCAGCAGCAGCGGGTGCTGATCGCCCGGGCCCTGGTGCGGCGGCCCCGGCTGCTGCTGCTGGACGAGCCCCTGTCCGGGGTGGACCAGGCCTCCAAGGAGTCCGTGGCCAGCATCCTGGCGCAGCTGCAGGCCGACGGCACCACGCTCCTGGTCGTGCTCCACGAACTCGGCGAGCTGGCCCCTCTGCTGGACCGTGCCGTGGTGCTGCGCCACGGACGGATCGTGCACGACGGCAGCCCTCCGCTGCCGGCGCCGGGGCACGACGCCCCCGACCACGAGCACCTGCACCCCCACGGGGACGAGCACTCCGCCGTCCCGACCGCCCCCGATCTCCACGGAAAGCCGCAGTGACCATGCTCGAGACCCTCACCGCCATGCTGGCGAGCCCGCTGATGCAGCGCGGTCTGCTGATCGCCGCCCTGGTGGGGATCTCCGCGCCGGTGGTCGGCACCTATCTCGTCCAGCGGCGACTGGCCCTGCTCGGCGACGGCATCGGCCACGTGGCCCTGACCGGCGTGGCCATGGGCTGGCTGGCCGGCTCCGCCGCCGGGCTCACCCCGCACGACGCCCTGGCCGTGCCCGGGGCGGTGGTCGCGGCCGTCATCGGCGCGGTGCTCATCGAGGTGATGCGCACCAAGGGGCGCACCAGCGGCGACGTCGCGCTGGCGCTGCTGTTCTACGGCGGCATCGCCGGCGGGGTGCTGCTGATCGGCTTGGCCGGCGGCACGTCCGCGAACCTCACGGGCTACCTCTTCGGGTCCATCGCCACCGTCACCCCCCTGGACGTCTGGCTCACCGCCGGGCTGGCCGCGGTGGTCCTCGGCGTGGGGATCGGGCTGCGCCCGGCCCTGTTCTCCCTGTGCCACGACGAGGAGTTCGCCCTCGCCACCGGGCTCCCGGTGCGGGCCCTGAACATCCTGGTGGCGGTCATGGCCGCCCTGACGGTGTCCGTGTCCATGCGCGTGGTCGGGGTCCTGCTGGTCTCGGCCGTGATGATCGTCCCCGTGGCCGTGGCGCAGCTGGTCACCCGGTCCTTCGCCGGCACCATGGGCACGGCCATGGCCGTGGGGGTCGGGGTCTGCGTGACCGGGCTGGCCGTCACCTACTTCCACCCGCTGTCCCCGGGCGCCACGATCGTGGTGCTGGCCATCGCCTGCTACGTGGTGGCGCTGATCGCCCGCCCCCTGCTGGGGCGCACCCACCGCCACGGCGGCGCCCACGGGGCCGAGCACCTCCACGACGTCGAGGACGACCTCCAGCTGCGAGGAGCCTGATCATGTCCCGCACCACCCGGCAGCGCTCCGCCCTGGGCGAGCTGCTCGACCGCACCCCGGAGTTCCGCTCGGCCCAGCAGCTCCACGCCATGCTGGGGGAGCAGGGCGAGTCCGTCTCCCTGGCCACCGTCTACCGGAACCTCAACGCCCTGGCCGAGGCCGGCGAGGTGGACGTGCTCGCCACCGAGGGCGGCGAGAGCAGGTTCCGGCGGTGCCGGCGCACCGAGCACCACCACCACCTGGTGTGCCGCCGCTGCGGGCACACCGTGGAGGTCGCCGAGACGCAGGTGGAGCGCTGGGCCGCGCAGACCGCCCGCCGGCACGGTTTCACGGAGGTCTCCCACGCCATCGAGCTGCACGGGATCTGCGACGCCTGCCGGCGCGAATCCTGAGCGTCCGCCCGTCGGAGGTATTTTGACAACGATTCTCAGACTGGTTGAGAATTGTTCTCATGACCCTGTCTCGCGCCCTCACCGTGCCCCTGTCCCTGACCGCCGCCCTCGCGCTGGCCTCCTGCGCCTCCGGCTCCGCCGACCCCTCGGCCACCGGTACGGGTGACGCCGGGGAGGCCCTGAGCGTGCAGGCCTCCTTCTACCCGCTGCAGTACGTCACCGAGCGCGTCGGCGGGGACCTCGTGCAGGTGGAGTCGCTGACCCCCGCCGGCGCCGAGCCGCACGACCTCGAGCTGTCCCCGGCCGCCGTGGACACGCTGCGCACCGCGGACGCGGTGGTGTACCTGTCCGGGTTCCAGCCGGCGGTCGACGACGCCGTGGCCCAGACGTCCCCCGAGCACGTCCTCGACGCGATGCACGCCGGCGTGGAGGGCGGGGAGGCGCACTCCGCCGAGGAGCACGCAGCCGCGGAGGAGGCGCACAGCGCGGAGGCCTCCGCCGACGGGTCGCACGCCGAGGGCGACCACGACCACGATCACGGGCACGACCACGGCGGGGAGGACCCGCACTTCTGGCTGGACCCGGAGCGGCTCGCCGCGGTGGCCACGGAGGTCGCCCACGAGCTGGCCGAGGTCGACCCGGACAACGCCGGGACCTACGAGTCCAACGCCGAGCAGCTGACCACGGAGCTGACCGCCCTGGACGAGGAGTTCGCCGACGGGCTGGCCACCTGCGAGCGGAGCACCATCGTGGTCTCGCACGAGGCCTACGGGTACCTGACCGACAAGTACGACCTCGAGCAGGTGGGCATCGCCGGGCTCGACCCCGACACCGAGCCCTCCCCGGCCCGTCTGGCCGAGATCGGCGAGGTCGTCGAGACCGAGGGGGTCACCACGGTGTTCTCGGAGTCCCTGGTCAACCCGAAGGTCGCCGAGACCCTGGCGGCCGAGCACGGGATCGAGACGGCGGTCCTGGACCCGGTCGAGAACCAGTCCGACGAGAACGCCGACTACCAGCAGGTCATGCGCGACAACCTCGAGGCGCTGCGCACCGCGCTGGACTGCGCCTAGGACGGCGGCGGGATCCGCCACCCCGGTCCGTCCCGCCGCGCCCGGGCGGGGCGGTCCCGCGGCGCTACCGGACCTGGAGCTTGCGGCTGTCGTCGCGGATCTGCCCGACGAGCTCCTCCAGCACGTCCTCCAGGGTGACGATGCCCTCGGTCCTGCCGCGCCCGTCGAGCACCAGGCCCAGGTGCGCGCCGGTGTTCTGCATCAGGGACAGTGCCCGGCGCAGGGGCATGTCCCGGTCGATCGTGGGCAGGGCGCGGATCAGCAGCGGGTCGATCGGGGTGTCCCGGGCGGTCTCGTCGATCTCGATGAGGTCCTTGATGTGCACGTACCCGGCGAGCTCCCCGAAGACGTCGAAGATCGGGAACCGGGAGAACCCGCCGGCGGCCACCGTCTCGGCCTGGGCGGGGGTGACCCCGGCGGGCAGGGTGGTGACCCGGTCCAGCGGGATCACGATCCCGGTCACGCTGCGCTCCTCGAAGGTCAGGGCCCCGAGCAGCAGCCGCTCGTCGTTGGCCTCCAGCAGACCCCCGTGACGGGACTCCTCGACCAGGGCCGCGACCTCGTCGCGGGTGAACACCGAGGTGACCTCGTCCTGGGGCTCCACCTTCAGCAGCCGCAGGATCCCGTTGGCGATGCCGTTGAGCACCCACAGCAGCGGGCGCAGCACGGTGACGATGCCCACCAGCACGGGAGCCAGCACCACGGCCATGCGCTCCGGACCGGCCAGGGCGATGTTCTTGGGCACCATCTCCCCGAACACCACGTGCAGATAGGTCACCAGGGACAGGGCGATCGCGAAGGCGATCGGGTGCACGAAGGCTCCCGGGACGCCGAGGGCGGCGAACGGCACCTCCAGCAGGTGGGCGATGGCCGGCTCGCTGATGTAGCCCAGGGCCAGGGAGCAGATGGTGATGCCCAGCTGTGCGCCGGCCATCATCAGCGAGACGTTCTCCATGGCGCCCAGGGTCACCTTCGCGGCCCAGGACCCGGACAGCGCCCGGGGCTCGACGATGGTGCGCCGGGCGGAGATCAGGGCGAACTCCGCCCCGACGAAGAACGCGTTGGCGCTCAGGAGCACCACGGTCAGGACCAGACCGGTGACCTCGCTCATCGGGTCACCTCCGCGCCGCATGCGGCGGCTCCCACGGCGCGGCCCTCCGGGGCGTGCGCGGGGGTCGATCCGCCGTCGGGACGGTGCACGCGGACGCCCACCGCGGTGATGCGGTGGGCGTCCAGGGCGGTGACCTCGAAGGTGATCGTGGCCTCCGGTTCCCCGGGCACAGGGGCGGCCGCCACCGTGACCCGGTCACCCACCTCCCCCAGCCGGCCCAGGTGCAGGGTCACGAGGCCGGCGAGGGTCTCGTAGTCCTCGTGCTCGGGGACCGCGACGCCGAGGTGCTCGGCGGCCTCGTCCGGGCGCAGCGCCGCGGAGAGGTCCCAGGACCCGTCGGCCTCCACGGTCACGGGCTCCGGCTCGGGATCGTGCTCGTCGCGGACCTCCCCGACGAGCTCCTCGACCAGGTCCTCCAGGGTGACCAGCCCGGCGGTGTCACCGAACTCGTCGATCAGCACCGCCATCTGCAGGCTCCCGGCGCGCAGGACGTCCATCAGCTCGTCCAGCTCCACGGTGTCCGGGACGAAGTTCACCTCGCCCATGACCTCGCCCACGGTGACGGTGGACCGCTCCGGATAGGGCACGGCCAGGCCGTGGCGCACGTGCACCTGGCCCCGGACCGTGCCCTCCCCGGCGTCGAGGACGGGGAAGCGGGAGTGCCCCGAGGCCTTGGAGGCCGCCAGCAGCTCCTGCACGGTGGCGTCCGGGGCGAGCGTGGTCATCTGACCCCGGGGGGTCATCACGTCGTGGGCCCGGCGGTCGCCGAAGGCGAAGGACCGCTCGACGAGCTCGGCGGTGGCCGCGGCCAGCGCGCCCCGCTCGGCGGAGTGGCGCACCAGCCCGGCGAGCTCCTCGGGGGAGCGGGTCGAGGCCAGCTCCTCCTGCGGCTCGACGCCGAGGGCGCGCACGATCCGGTTGGCGTTGCCGTTGAACAGCCGGATCGGCCAGGCCAGGGTCCTGGTGAAGCCGCGCTGGAAGCCGCTCACCGCACGCGCGGTGGCCAGCGGCTTCGAGATGGCCAGGTTCTTGGGCACCAGCTCCCCGAAGATCATGGTGAGGCCGGTCGCGAGCACCAGCGCCAGGGCGATGGAGCCCGAACGGGCCGCCACGGGGGACAGCCCGGCACCGGTGAGCGGGCCCACGATCAGGGCGGCGATGGCGGGCTCGGCCAGGAAGCCGATGCCCAGGTTCGTCACGGTGATGCCCAGCTGCGCCCCGGAGAGCTGCGTGGACAGGGTCTTCATCGCCCGCAGCACCCCGCCGGACCGGCGGTCGCCGGTGGCCGCGGCGGCCTCGACGTCGTTGCGGTTGACGGTGATCAGCGAGAACTCGGCGGCCACGAAGGCGCCGCAGGCGGCGATCAGCGCCACCCCGGCGAGGATCGACAGGACTTCCATCAGCCCCACCACCTCGTCACGTCTGCACGGCCCGAAGGCCGGGGTCTGTCACAGGGCGCGTCGCAGTGGGCGCTCATGATCTCCGTATCTCACTCGTGCACAGGGTGGCCCAGCATCAGGCCGCAGGAAGCAGAGAACCTAGCAACCCCAGCCGCGAGAATCCTGGGAAAGAGGAGAACTCCCTGAGACGCCGCCCGGTCCACCACTAAGCTCGGTCCGTGACCGGACTCAGTGGAGCGGCTCTGCTCGAGGTGCTCGGCGCCGCCGCCACCAACACCGGTGTGGCCCTGGTGGCGGCCGCCCTGATCATCCGCTGCCTGCACGCGCGGTGGCACCGGACCGAGGCGATCCACGTCCTGCGGGACGGCGCCCACTCCCTGCGCTGGCACACCACCCGCTACGAGATCCACGAGGAGCCCTGGCGCCGCCCACCGGCACCCGCGCCGGCGCCGGGGTCCGACGTGGTGGTCTACTACCACTCCCGGCACCCGGAGCTGTGGCGGCTGAGCACTCCGCACCGCCCCGCGTGGGCGCTGGGGATCTGCGGCGCGGTCCTCCTGCTCGCGGGGCTGCTGATGCCGGTGTTCCAGTAGGCCGCCGTTCCGGTGGCCCGCGGACCGCCGGGGCGCTGCCGCCTCCCGGTCACGCATCGCGAAAGATACTGTGGAACCATCCGACCCCTCGAGCACGGAGAGCGTGAACCAGCACCATGGGCCCATCGCCTGCCAGCACCGGGTCGTCCGACGACCCGGGCGACAGTTGTCCTTTCCACGCAACAACTGACCCCAGCCGCGGGCGCCCGCCCGGCTCCCCCGACCGGGGGATGGGCCCCCGATGATCACGGCCGTCCTCACCCTGCTCCTCGGCGTCGTCGTGATCCTCGCGATCATCGCCGCCAACGGGTACTTCGTGGCCCAGGAGTTCGCCTACATGTCGGTGGACCGCGCTCGCCTCGGCGCCCGCGCCGAGAACGGCGACAAGGCCGCCCAGCGTGCCCTGAAGGTCACCCGCCGCACGTCGTTCATGCTCTCCGGCGCCCAGCTCGGCATCACGGTCACGGGTCTGCTCATCGGCTACGTCGCCGAACCCATGGTGGGCGAGTCCCTGGGCGTGCTGCTCGGTGCCGCCGGAGTGCCGGCCGCTCTGAGCGTCTCCGTGGGAACGGTGGGCGCGCTGGTCGTGGCCGCCGTCGTCCAGATGATCTTCGGCGAGCTGTACCCCAAGAACCTGGCGATCGCCAACGCCGAGCCGCTGGCCCGCGCGCTCGCCCGGTCCACCACGATCTACCTGGCGCTCTTCGGGTGGCTGATCACCGTGTTCGACCACGCCGCCAACGCCCTGCTGCGCCTGTTCCGCATCGAGCCGGTGCACGATGTGGACACGACCGCGACCGTGGAGGACCTCGAGCGCATCGTCGCCGACTCCCGCGAGAGCGGTGACCTGCCGGACGAGCTGTCGGTGCTCATCGACCGCATCATCGACTTCCCGGACCAGGACGTGGAGCACGCCATGATCCCCCGGTCGCAGGTGGGCACGGTCTCCCCGGACACCACCGTGGGCGAGCTGCGGGTCCTGATGGCGCACGAGCACACCCGCTATCCGGTGATCTCCGCGTCCGAGGAGCCCCTCGGCGTCGTGCAGCTCGTCGACCTGCTGCGGGGTGGCGCCTCCGAGGACGCCGCGGTCGCCACCATCATGGCGCCCCCGCTGGTGCTGCCCACGCTCATGTCGCTGCCCGACGCGCTGGCGCAGCTGACGGAGTCCCACAACGAACTCGCCTGCGTCATCGACGAGTACGGCGGCTTCGCCGGCGTGCTGACCGTCGAGGACCTGGCCGAGGAGCTGGTCGGGGAGCTCACCGACGAGCACGACGACGAGCCGCCCGCCACCATCACCCCGGAGCACGGGGACACCTGGCGGATGACCGGCGACATCCACGTGGACGAGGTCGAGCGCGCGGTCGGCCACGAACTGCCCGAGGGGGACTACGAGACCATCTCGGGCCTGCTCATCGCGCACCGCGGTGAGCTGCCGGCCGCCGGGGAGACGGTGCGGGTCGAGCTGGCCGACGACCCCCGCGACCTCGTCCTCGGCCGCCCCGTCCACCGGGTGCTCGACGTCGAGGTGCTGGAGCTCTCCCGGCACGTGCCCAGCGAACTGCTCGTGCGGCTCGTCGAGTCCACGGCCGACGGCGCCGAGCCGCCCGGCGGCGGTGCAGCCCGCACCGAGACCGACGGGACCGAGAAGGAGGGGGACCGATGAGCGACCCGCTGATCGTCATCGCCGTCACCGTGCTGCTCATCGTGCTCAGCGCGTTCTTCGTCGTCGTCGAGTTCGCCCTGCTGGGCGCCCGCCGCCACCGGCTCGAGGCCGAGGCCGCGACCAACCGCGCCGCCCGTGCCGCGCTGCGCGGGACCAACGAGCTGACCATCATGCTCGCCGGCGCGCAGCTGGGCATCACCGCCTGCACCTTCGCGCTCGGCGCCGTCACCAAACCCGCGGTCGACGCGTGGCTCAGCCCGGTGTTCGCCTCCTGGGGCGCACCCGAGGAGCTGGCCGACGGCTCCGCCTTCGCCCTCTCGCTGCTCTTCGTCACGTTCCTGCACCTGGTGGTCGGCGAGATGGCACCGAAGTCCTGGGCGATCGCCTACCCGGAGACCTCGGCCAAGCTCATCGGCGTGCCCTCCCGCGGCTTCATCTGGCTGGTGCGGCCGCTGCTGGTGTGGGTCAACGCGATCGCCAACCGGCTGGTCTCCGCCAGCGGTGTCACCCCGGTGGACCGGGCGGCCGTCGGCGGCCAGGACGTCGACACGATCCGGCACCTCGTCGATCACTCCGCCTCCGTGGGCGCCCTCGACGCGTCCTTCCGCACCCACCTCTCCGGTGTCCTGGAGCTCGAGAAGCTGACCGTCGAGGCGCTGGTCGCCCCGGACCGGGCGCCGACCGCGGTGCCGGCCGACGCCACGGTCGCCCACGTTCAGGAGGCCGCCGCCCGGTCGGGGCACCTGCGCGTCCTCGTGGAGGACGCCGACGGCGGCACTCCCGGAGTCGTCCATGTGCGCGACACGCTGCTCGAGCCGCTGGAGCGTGCTGTGCGGGGCCTGGCCCGCCCGGCGTTCGTGCTCGAGGCGGACACCCCGGTCTACGAGGCCCTGGCCCGGATCCGCGAGGTCGGGGAGCAGCTCGCGGTGGTCCTGCACGACGGCCGCTTCGTGGGGGTGATCACCCTCTCCGACGTCCTGCGGCGGGTCCTGCCCCGGGAACTGGCCTCGGAGCGGAGCGCGGAGCGGTGAGGGACGCAGGCCCGTCGCTCGGCGGGCCACCGGCGGCGTAGCGTAGAGCGTCCGGGCGCCACCGCCCCGTCGTCGTCCCCCCGCCCCACCGCCCTGCCCGCCGCACCGCTAGGAGACATCGCCCGTGGAACCTCTGCCGCTGGAGCCCCTCACCCGATTCCTGACCGTGGAGCACGCCGCGGACCTCAGCGGGCTGGCCGCGCGCATCCCGGGCTCCGGCTTCCTGTGCTTCTACCCCAACGACGAGGAGTACGCCGGCTTCGTGGACGGCACGGGCCGGCTCTGGCTGCGCGGCGACGACGCCACCCCCGCCCGGGAGCTGCTGGAGGTGCTCGAGCCGCCGTTCCGCATCGCCTATCCGGTGGCCCCGGCCCTCACCGGGGACGAGGAGGCGATCGTCTCCGCCGGGGTGCTGCAGACCCCCGAGGAGCTGGCGGCCTACCGGGCCCGCTTCGCCGACGTCGAGGGCGACGCGGACCTCGACCACCAGGCCCACGCCGTGGACGCCGTCGGCCAGCACTGGACCCTGATGGCCGGGACCGAGCCGGGGGAGGTGCTGGCCCTGTGCTTCGGCCGGGACGAGTCCGGGGTGCCGTTCTCCGAGCAGACCGCCTTCGACGCCGAGTCCCTGCCGCTGCCGGTCACCGTGGTGGAGCTGGACTGACACCCGGTCCCCGGGGCGGGACCGCTCAGGCGGCGTGCGCGGTCGCGGCGGCCTCCGTCGGGGCGCCGGCGGCCGCGAGCGCCGAGCGCACGGTGCCGAGATTCACGGCCGTCTCCGCGAGGGCACCGTCCACGGTGGTGCCGGCGTCCAGCTCCGCGGCCGCGTGCAGCCGGACCCGGGCGCCGTGCACGTGCACGCTGCGCAGGACCGGCACCCACTGGCCGTGCCCGGCGGCGTCCGTCCAGCCCACGAGACCCCCGACGAGCCCGCGGGGCCGCGGTTCGAGCTCCCGGACCAGGGACAGGGCCTCCCGGTCCGGGGCGTCGCCGTCGGACCGGTGCAGCGCCACGGCCGCGTGCAGCGCGCCGGTGCCCCGGTGCAGCCGGCCGGTGAGGCGGGTCGCGAGGCGCCAGGCGGCGTCGGTGCCCGGCACGCTGGGCTGTGCGGGCACGTGCAGGGTGGCGGCGTGCGGTGCCAGGCGGCGGGCCAGGTGCTCGACGACGTCCTGGTGCCGCCGGCGCGCGGCGGGGGAGCGCAGCAGCGACTGCTGGGCGGCCGCGTCGCCCGAGACCGTGAGGTGGCGCGCAGCGCAGCCGGTGTGGGGGTGGGCGCCGAAGCCGCTGGGACGCACCTCGGCGGTCAGCTCCGGGCCCGCCCCGAGCACCGTGCCGCCGTCCCGGGGCCGCACCCGGAAGGCGTGGCCGCCCGGGGCCCGGGCCACCAGCTCCTCCCACAGCCGCTCCGGGTCCACCGGGGCGGGCAGCTCCAGATCCAGGGCGCGGGCGAGCTGCAGGTGCGGGGCGGCCCCGCGGCCGATGCGGTCCAGGGCCTCGGCGAGCGCCTCGCGGTGGTCCGGGTCCGCGGCCGGGGCCGTGGGCACGAGCTGCCGCGCCAGGGGCACGGGAGCGGTCGGCGCCGGGCGGGGCGTCCACGCGGGCCGTTCGGCGAGGAACAGGTCGGCCGGCTCGTCCGGGTCGAAGGGGATGGTGCCGCACACCACCGGTCGCGCGGCGCCGCGGGTCCCGGCATCGGGCAGCTCGCGGGTGAGCTCGTCCAGGCGGGCCAGGATCGCCGCCACGCCGCCGTCCGTGACCCGTGCGGCGGGCAGGGCGCGGTCCCGGCGGGCGAGGAGGATCCCGTGGCGTCCCGCGAACGCGAAGTCGCCGTCGAGATCGGGCTCCCGGGCGTCTCCCAGCGAGCGGGGAACGGGCGTGCCGGCGGGGAGCGTGGTTCCACGGAACATGGGCGGAGCCTTCGGTCGAGCGGAGCGGGTAAGGGTACCCTCAGTGGATCGTGGCTCGACTGTAGCAGTCCGGCAGGGGATTAGCTGACGCTTTCCTGACCTAATCCGGAGGAGGGGCTGCGGGCTTTCTCGGTCGCGGTGAGTCGCGGTGAGTCGCGGTGAGTCGCGGTGACCCGCAGTGCGCCGCGGTGACCCGCGGTTCCCGGGCCGGCCCGGGGCCCAGGGCCGGCCCCTACGCGCCGAGGCGGCGGGTCTGCGCGACGGCCAGGAGACCCCCGACCAGGAACAGCACGGTGGCGGCCAGGACGACCAGCAGCGGAACGGCCCAACCTCCGGTGCCGGCGTTCAGTGCCCCGATCAGGGGCGGGCCGACCGTCGCGGCGAGGTAGCCGCTGCCCTGGATGCGGGCCGAGGTCGCCGCGGCCTCGGCGTCGGAGCGCACGATGCGCGCGACGATCGAGAAGATCGTGGTGAAGCCCCCGCCCTGGGCGACGCCGCCCACGATCGACCACGCGAGGTAGCCCTCCGGGGCGAGCAGCAGCCCGAGGGGCAGGACGATCCACAGCGTGCCGATGACGGCCACCGGCGTCCACGCCGGGGTGCGGGCGGACAGCAGGGGCACCCCCAGGGCCCCGGCGATGGCGGCGACCTGGAACAGGGACGCCCCGGCCCCGGAGGCGGCCAGGCTCAGTCCGCGGGTGTCGGTCAGCAGGGTGGGCAGCCAGGCGGTGACGGAGTAGTAGGAGAAGGCCTGCCCGCAGAAGGCAAGGGTCAGCCACCAGCCGACGCGCCGGATCTGCGCGGTGCCACGGGCCTGCCGCAGCGCCCCGGTGGCGGTGTCGGGCTCGGCGGGGGCGGGGGTGGTGTGCGGCGTGCCGGCCCGGCGGTGCGCCACGACCAGCCAGAAGCCCAGGGCCACGAGCGTCAGCGCACCCCAGGCCGCCAGCGCCGCCCGCCAGCCGACCGCCGCGGCCAGCGGCGCGGTGCCCAGGGCGGTGATCATCGACCCGACGTTGAGGGCGGCGGTGTAGGCGGCGGTCACGGTGGGGATCCGGCGCCAGGAGACGTCGCGGCGGATGATCACCGGGACCACGATGTTGCCGACGGCGATCGCGGCGCCGATGACCACCGTGCCGGCCAGGACCACGGGGGCGGGGCCGGCCGAGCGGATCAGGGTGCCGGCCAGCACGCCGCCCAGGCACGCCAGGACCGCCGCCTCCGGGCCGAAGCGGCCGATCAGCTTCGAGGCCAGCGGGGTGGCCAGCGCGAAGAGCAGCACCGGCAGGCCCGTGAGCAGACCGGCCGTCGCCGCCGAGAGCCCGAGCTCGGACTGGATCCGGGTGACCACCGGCGTCGGGGCGATGATCGGCCCGCGCAGGCTCAGTGCCACGAGCACGATGCCGACGACGACCCACGGCAGGGCGTGCGCAGGCACGGCGCGCTGGCTCATCTGGGTCCTCCCCGGGGTGCGGTGGTCTCCTGCCCGCGGGACAGGTGCTTGCGCCAGCATGCCAGATCCGTGCGGCCCCGCAGGGCAGGACCCCTGCTCCCACGGGGTTGCCGGAAAATGAATGTGATGTGAATCACATAATGCGGCGCGCATGAAGTAGCATGTCAGACATGTCCGACATCGACGGTCTGCTGCATCCGGACTCCATCCTGCTCGACGCGACCGCCGACGACTGGCGAGCGTCCGTCGCCCTGGCCGGTGAGCTCCTCGAGCGGCAGGGCGCCACCGGCGCCGAGTACACGCGGGCCATGATCGCGAGCGTCGAGGAGAACGGCCCGTACATCGTGGTGGCGCCCGGCTTCGCCTTCGCCCACGCCCGGCCCTCGGAGGCCGTGCACCGCACGGCGATGTCCTGGGTCCGGCTGGCCCGCCCGGTCGAGTTCGGGCACGCGGCGAACGACCCCGTGACCCTCGTCGTCGCCCTCTCCGCGAAGGACCAGAAGGAGCACCTGCAGGCCATGCGGAAGCTCGCCACGCTGCTGGGCTCGCCGCGGACCCGGGCCGCCCTCGACGGGGCTCGGACCCCCGAGGAGCTCCTCGCCGTCCTGGCGGAGGGTGCCCCGGAGCGGTCCGCGGCGCCCGCACCGGCCTCCTCCACGGAGCCGGGACCCTCCGAGGGGCCTGCGGCTGCCGAGGGGTCCGTGCCCGCCGAGCGGGCGACGACGACGGAGGCGGCCGCGGAGAGCCGCAACAAGATCCTCACCGTCTGCGGCAACGGGCTCGGCACCAGCCTCTTCCTCAAGAACACCCTGGAGCAGGTGCTCGACCACTGGGGCTGGGGGCGGTACCTCACGGTCGAGGCGACCGACACCATCTCGGCCCGCGGCAAGGCCAAGGAGGCCGACCTGATCCTCACCTCCGGGGAGATCGCCCGCACCCTCGGGGACGTCGGCGTCCCCGTGAAGGTCATCGAGAACTTCACCAGCACCACCGAGCTCGATGCCGCCCTGCGCGAGCTCTACGACGTCTGAGGCAGGCAACCCGTGAACTGGCTCGTCAGCATCCCCGAGTTCCTGGTCAGCGAGATCCTCGCCGTCCCGGCGTTCCTCATCGGCATCATCACCGCCGTGGGTCTGGCCGCCCTGCGCAAGAGCACCGGCCAGATCATCGGCGGCGCCATCAAGGCGACGCTGGGCTTCCTGCTGATCGGCGCCGGGGCCACCCTCGTCGTCGCCTCCCTGGAACCCCTCGGCGCCATGATCCTGGGCGCCACCGGCGCCCAGGGCGTGATCCCCACCAACGAGGCCATCGCCGGCATCGCCCAGGCCGAGTACGGGGCCCAGGTCGCGTGGCTGATGATCCTCGGCTTCGCGGTGAGCCTCCTGCTCGCCCGCTTCACCCCGCTGCGCTACGTCTTCCTGACCGGCCACCACGTCCTGTTCATGGCCACGATGCTGACCATCATCCTGGCCACCGCCGGCTACGACGGCTGGGTGACCGTGCTGCTCGGGGCCGTGCTCCTCGGCATCCTCATGGTCTCCCTCCCGGCGCTCGCCCACCCCTGGACCCGCCGGATCACCGGCGACGACAGCGTGGCCATCGGGCACTTCGGCACCGCCGGCTACATCGCCGCCGGCGCGGTGGGGCAGGTCGTGGGGAAGAAGAGCCGGTCCACGGAGGACACCGCGCTGCCGGAGGGGCTGCGCTTCCTCCGCGACTCCATGGTGGCCACGGCGCTGTCCATGGCCCTGATGTACGTGGTGCTCGCCGTGCTCTTCCTCGCCCGGGCCGGGGCCGAGGAGGCCTTCACCGCGTTCGAGGGCGGGGCCACCGGCGTGGGCAACTACGTGATGATGTCGATCACCCAGGGCCTGCAGTTCGGCGTGGCCGTGGCCGTGATCCTCTTCGGCGTGCGCACCATCCTGGGCGAGCTCGTCCCGGCCTTCCAGGGCATCGCCGCCAAGGTCGTCCCCGGCGCCATCCCGGCCCTCGACGCGCCGATCGTCTTCCCCTACGCGCAGAACGCCGTGCTGCTGGGCTTCATCTCCAGCTTCGTGGGCGGGCTGATCGGGCTGCTCGTGCTCTCCGTCTGGCTCAACCCCGCCATCGGGCTGGCCCTCATCCTGCCCGGGCTGGTGCCCCACTTCTTCACCGGCGGCGCGGCCGGCGTCTACGGCAACGCCACCGGCGGGCGCCGCGGTGCCCTCGCCGGCGGCTTCGTCAACGGCCTGCTCATCACGTTCCTGCCCGCTTTCCTGCTCTCCGTCCTGGGCGCCTTCGGGGAGGAGAACACCACCTTCGGCGACGCCGACTTCGGCTGGTTCGGGGTGGCCGTGGGCTCCGCCGCCAAGATCGGGTCCGTCGGCGGCATCCTGCTCATCGCCCTGATCGGCCTCGCCGTGCTGGGGCTGGCGATCGTGGTGCAGCGCAAGGTGGTCGACACCCGCTGGGACCCGGCCGCCGGCCGCGCCTGGCCGGGCTCCTCCGGCGCCCCGGACACCGCGGCCGCGGGCGCCTCCCGCGCGTTCCCGAAGATCGCCCCGCCGCAGGGCGCCCCCGCTCCACCGCCGCCCCCGCGCTGATCCACAGGTCCGGACCGCCGAACGGCCGGGCCGGGCGGTCCCGGAGCGTCCGGTGCCCGGCCGGTGGTCGGGCGGCGCGCCGAGGGTCAGGAGTTGCGACCCCGCGCGGCCACGGTCCAGCGCTCCAGCAGCGCCCCGTCGCGCACCACGGCCACGTCGTCGACGAGGTTCATGGTCAGGCACACGTGGTTGGGGATCACGCGCAGGCGCTCGCCGAGGGCGGGCAGCGGGGCGTCCTCCGGCCAGACGACGGTGGCGTGGTGCTCGGACAGCGCCGTGATCCGCGCCTCCGGGTGGTCCATCAGCCGCCCGTGGCCGGTGGCCCAGGCGGCCCGGTCGCTGCCGAGGACCTTGCTGCCGGCGTCGAGGACGATCCGCCGCGGCACGCCGTCGTCGGCGCCGTCGTCGGTGCTGCCGTCGGTGCTGCCCGCGGGGCCGCCCTCGTGCCGGCTGACCACGGTCGCGGCCACGGTCAGGGCGATGTCCTCCAGGGCGCACCGGCCGAGCTCCAGCTGCTGGGCGTCGCCGAGGACGTAGACCCCCGGCCGTACCTCCGTGGCCGCCGCGCCGTCGGTCAGCAGGGCGCTCGGCGTGGAGCCGCCGCTGCGGCGCGGCACCGCGAAGCCCGCCGCCTCCAGCTGCCCGGCCGCCCGGTCCAGGGCCCGCTGCTCCTGCGCGGCCGCCTCGACCGGCATGCCCGGGGCGTAGCTGTGGCCCGGGAAGGTGAAGACGCCCTCGACGCGCAGACCGGCCCGGGCCGCGGCGCGGGCGACGTCCGCGGCGGCGTCCGGGTGCACGCCGCTGCGGTGGTGGCCGCTGTCGATCTCCACGAGCACGGCGATTCCCGCCGCCGCGTCCCCCAGCTGACCGCCCATGGCCGCCGCGGCCTCGGCGGAGTCCACCCCCACGCTGATCCGGGCCGCGGCGCTCAGCCGGCGCAGGCGCTCCGCCTGCCGCGGACCCACCCACAGCGGATACGCGACGAAGAGGTCCTCGGCGCCGTGCGCGGCGAAGACCTCGGCCTCCCCGAGCGTGGCCACCGTCAGCCCGGCCGCGCCCGCGGCGAGCTGCAGCGCCGCGATCTCCGGGACCTTGTGCGTCTTGGCGTGCGGGCGCAACCGCAGCCCCCGCTCGCGCACGGCCGCGGCCATCTTTTCGACGTTGCGCTGGAGCACGTCCCGGTCGATCAGGACGTCCGGGGTGTCGACTTCTTCGGGGATGCGGTGCATGGAGGCTCCTCGCCGTGCCAGAACTCGTGCGGCTCGGTTCATGCTACGACCCCGACGTCGTCAGACAGCCGCCCGGGCCCGCACGGCGGCGGCCGCGTCCTCGGCCACGAGATCCGCATTGATCGCCGCGGCGGCGACGAGGCCCGCCCCGGACGCGGCGGAGACCATGGCCGAGAGGTCGCCGGCGTTGCCGGCCGCCCACACCCCGGGGATCGCGGTGCTGCCCATCGGGCCGGTGGCGATCAGCTCCCCGACGGGGTGCTCGGTCAGGGTGCCGCCCAGCTGCTCGTAGAGGTCGGCCCGCGCCACGAACCGGGGCGCCACGACCACGGCGTCCACCGGGACCTCCTGCCCGTCGTCGAGGACCACGGCGCGCAGCTCGTCCCCCTCCAGGCGCAGCCGCTGCACGGGGCCTTCGACCACCCGGACCCCGAGGGCGTCGAGCTGCTCCCACGCCTCCGCACCGGGGTCGGCCATCCGACCCGGGAAGAAGACGACGTCCTCGCTGAGCTGGCGGAACAGCAGCGCCTGGTGGACGCTCATGGGCCCCGCCCCGAGCACGCCGATGCGCCGGCCGCGGACCTCCCAGCCGTGGCAGTACGGGCAGTGCAGCACGCTGCGCCCCCACAGCTCGGCCACGCCGGGCACGTCCGGCAGCTCGTCGACCAGCCCGGAGGCGAGCAGCAGCCGTCGCGCGCGCAGCTCGCCGCCTCCGGCGAGACCGATCGTGAACCCGTGCTCCCCGGCGCGGGCTGTGACGGCGCGGTCGGTCACGATCTCCGCCCCGTACTGCTCCGCCTCCCGCCGACCGGCGGCCAGCAGCTCCAGCGGCGGGACGCCCTCGCGGCCGAGGAGGTTGTGCGCGCCCGCGGCCGGGGCGTTGCGCGGCTCACCGGCGTCCACCACGGCCACCGAGCGCAGGGAGCGGGCCAGGGCGACGGCGGCGCTCAGGCCGGCGGCACCGCCTCCGACGACCACCACGTCATGGGTCGGTTCCGGGCTCATGGCACACCTCTGCTCTCCTGCGGTTTCTCCGGGCCGGGGATCCCCTGCCACAGCACCACGGTAGACGCACTGTGCGTTCGGGACATAGCATCTTGCCCATGACGCAAGAACTGGATCTCGACGCCGTGATCCGCCGGCGCATCCGCGGTCTCCGGCTGGCGCGGGGCTGGTCCCTGGACGCGCTCGCGGCCCGGTGCCACCTCAGCCCGTCCACGCTGAGCCGGCTCGAGACCGGGCACCGCCGGATCGCCCTGGACCAGCTGGTGCCCATCGCCCGGGCGCTCGACACCTCGCTCGACCAGCTCGTGGAGTCCCCCGAGGACGAGGACGTCGTGATCCGCCCCCAGCCCAGCAGCACGCCGGGGCTGACGATGTGGCTGCTGTCCTCCGAGCGGGCGCTGCACGGGATGACCGTGGCCAAGATGCGGATCCTGCCGGGACGGCCGCCCGCCCCGGAGCGGCTCGCGGTGCACCCGGGGCGGGACTGGTTCACCGTGCTCTCCGGGACGGCCCGCCTGCACCTGGGGGAGCGGGTCATCGTGGTCGAGGCCGGTCAGGCGGCGCAGTTCTCCACGATGGTCCCGCACGCCATCGTGGCTCAGGGCGGTCCGGTGGAGATCCTCACCGTCCTCGACCACGACGGCGAGCGTGCCCACCTGCAGGGGGACGACGGGTCCTCGGTGTAGGCCGGCACTGGACCACGACCCTGCCGGGTGGAGCACGTCCGGGACGAGGACGCCGGGGCCGTCTTCGGACGGTCGCAGGACCCTCGAGGACCGGGTGCCGTGGGCATGCCGTTGGATCGAGCGGATCAGGAGCCGCGCGCGGCCGGCGCAGCCTCGGCGCGTCCCGGTGACGCGCGCCGGGACGACGGCCCGGCGGGGCCCGGGAACCGGGGAATCAGCGCCACGGCCCCGGCGGCCACGAGCGCCACGGCGGCGAAGACCACGAAGTTCCACTGGAACGGCAGGGCCATGGAGCCGATCCAGCCGCCGATGAGCGGGCCCGAGATCGCGCCGACGCGGGCGAAGGACAGGGCCCACCCGGTGGCGGTGGCACGGGAGTGGGCGGGGTAGTACTCGGCCACCCAGCCGGTGAGCACCAGCGAGGTGGAGATCGAGCCGATGCCGGCCAGGGCCACGAACACGTAGTTGACCACGATGCTGTTGGGGAACATCAGCAGCAGGATGCCGACCCCGCCCAGCAGGTAGAAGACCACCAGGATCAGCTTCTTGCCGTACGCGTCCGCGGCGCGGCCCAGGGCGATGCCGCCGGCGGCGGAGGCGAGGCTGAAGACCACCAGGAACGTCAGGGCCGGGCCGAGCTCGTAGCCGGCCGAGCGCATGATCGAGGGCAGCCAGGTGTTGAGGCCGTAGACCAGGACCATGCCGCAGAACAGGGAGATCCAGAAGAACACCGTGGCGGGCAGGTAGCCGCCGGAGAACATGGCCGCCAGGGACTGCTTCCAGCCCACCGAGCGCGCCTTCGCCTCCTCGGAGCGCACCGGCGTCCAGTCGCTCTCGACGAACGGCGCCACGTGCAGGCGCTCCGCCAGGCGGGCGGCCTCCTCGCGGCGGCCCTTGCCCACGAGGTACTCGAGGGACTCGGGCAGCAGCTTCGCGACCACGGGCAGCAGGACCACGGGCAGGAACCCGACGCCGACCACCCAGCGCCAGCCCAGGGTGGGCAGCAGGGCGATCGCCACGAGCGCGGCCGCCAGGATGCCGAGGGAGTAGCCGGAGTACATCAGCCCGTAGTTGAAGGACCGACGCCGCGGCGCGGAGTACTCGATGGTCAGAGCCGCGGCCACGGGGATGATCCCGCCCATGCCCAGGCCGCCGAGCAGCCGGAACAGCCCGAAGACCTCCGGGGTGGGGGCCAGCGCCGCGCCGAGCTGCATGGTGGTGAAGATGGCCATCGAGACCAGCAGCATCTTCTTCCGGCCGACCCGGTCCGAGAGCGTGCCGATGACCATGGCCCCCACGAGCATGCCGACGAGGGCGTAGGAGCCCAGGCCGCCGAGCTCCAGCGGTGTGAGGTCCCACTCCCGGTGCTCCGCCAGGGCGGGCAGGACGGCGCCGAGCACGCCCACGTCGTAGCCCTCGGCGAGGATCGCCAGCCAGCAGGCGAGCAGCACCCGGGTGGTGGTCCTCTGCGGCACGGGCCACGCGGTGGTGGGGGAGCTGGTCATGCGGGAATTCCTTCGAACGGCGGCGGGTCGCCCGGTCACCGGGCGGGGCGGGGCCCGCGCCGGAGGATCCGGATCCCCCGATTGTAGGGAACGCCCGGAGCGGGTCGGCCCGTGCTTGCGGAGCGGCCGGGGTGAGCGTCACGCATCGACCGAGAATAATTGCCGTCCCCGTCCGGTTGTACAGTCGAACAGGCGCCGCCCGCCCGCGGGCGCGCCGTCCCCGCCTCGATCCAGGACCGTGAGATGACCTGTGCCCTGCCGTCCGTCCGGACGCCCCCGACCGTCCCGCCCGTCTCCCGCGGGGGCGACGACGACGCGCGCTGCCTCGGGGTGGACATCGGCGGGACCAGCATCAAGTACGCGGTGGTGGACCCGGTCCGCGGCGCCACCGTGGGCCCGGTCCGCCGGGTGCCCACGCCCGACCCGGCCACCCCGGCCGCGGTGGTGGCCGTCCTGCGCGGGGTGCTCGAGAAGCTGGAGGGCGCTCCGGGTCCGGGCGGGCCGCTGACCGGGGTCGGCGTGGGCGTGCCCGCGATCATCGACCACGGCATCGCCCGCTCGGCCGCCCACCTCGACGACTCCTGGATCGGCACCGACGCCCGGGAGCTGCTCGCCGTCGGGCTGGGGCGCGAGGTCGCCGTGCTCAACGACGCCGACGCCGCCGGGCTCGCCGAGGTGCGCTTCGGCGCCGCCCGCGGCGCGGCCGGCACGGTGCTGGTCATCACGCTGGGCACCGGGATCGGCTCGGCGCTGTTCCTGGACGGGGAGCTGATCCCCAACAGCGAGTTCGGCCACGTGTGGCTGGACGGCCGGGACGTCGACGGCTGGGCCGGCGCCTCCGCCCGGATGGTGGAGGCCCTGGACTGGCCGGCCTACACGGACCGGCTCCAGCGCTACCTCTCCCACCTCGAGCGCCTCATCTCGCCGGACCTGATCGTCCTCGGCGGCGGCATCAGCGAGCGCCACCAGGACTTCCTGCCGCACCTGAGGCTGCGCGCCCGCGTGGCCCCCGCGCAGCTGCGCAACGCCGCCGGCATCGTCGGCGCCGGCCGCCAGGCCCATCTCGGGGTGGTGCGGGCGAGCAGCCTCGCCGGCGCCCGCTGATCGGGGCCGGGGCGATCAGCCCCGGGTGTGCTCCGGCATCGGCGGAACGGCCTCGGACGGCGGGGCATCCCGCCGGTCGGCGCTCGCCGCGGTCCCGCTGCCGGCCAGGGCGCCCTGCCTCGTCCGGTCCTGCTGCTCCAGCCGGCAGAGCGCGGCGCTGTTCATGTTGATGGTGATCACGGCATCGACTCCTCGTAGCTCATGACAGCGAAGATATGCGGGGCTCGGGGCCGCGCCGCCGCGGACCGGGCGTTCCGTGCGTCACAGTCGGCGGTCGGTCGCATCGTCCCAGGTGGGAGCAGGGTCGGGAGCGCGACGGCCAGGACATTGTGACGCCCGGCGACGGTCGCGCCACCGGGTCCTGCACCTTCGTGCATCTTCTCCGGCCCCGGCTGGACCGATGCGAAGGAGGCTTCCCTCGTGTGACGTGGATCTCTATCATGGATCAGGACAGCGTCGTCGAGCACCCCGCCCGGCACCAGGGCCCACCGCAGCTCCTGATGCGCTCGCACGACTGGAGAACCCCGCCATGAGCCTTTCCGAACTGACCTCTGTGCCCGACGACACGGGACCCCTCGAGACCCTTCCGGGGATCGGGGTGGGGCCGGTCATCGTGCCCGTCGCGTCCATCACCGTCTCTCACGTGGCCCGCTACCGGATGCGCGCCGACCGTGCCGGCCTGGACCTGCGGGCGGGCGAGGTGGTGCTGTGCGCGCCCTACGAGCCGGTCGAACTGGGCATGGTCGTGCTGGTGCGCTGCGAGGCCGACGGCTACAGCCCCGGCGCCCTGATCCCCGCGGCCGACGTCGAGTACCTCGAACCGGCCGGCCCGTCCTACGGCCCCTTCGTCTGGGGCACCCCCGGCGTCCGCGGCTGAACGCCGGGCAGGGCCGGTCGGTCGCACGGGGCCGGTCGCCGGGCCCGGTCCGCGGTCAGGCCTCGGTGAGGGCGTCCGCCTTGTGGGTCGCGCGGGCCCCGGAGCTGTCGGACTCCACGATGTAGTGCGGATCGTCCGCGCTGGCGCGGTACGTGCGGCCGTCCAGCTCGAAGTCCTCCGTCTTCTTCTCGACCACGGTGCCCTCGGTGGTGCCCTGCGGGGTGTTCCACGTGACCTTGGTGCCCTTGCTCAGACTCATCCGCTGCTCCTCTGCTCGTGCGCGCCGGTCCGTGCTGTCGCCCGACCGGTCAGGGCCACTGTGCCACGGCGGCCCGACGGCCGCTACCGCGTCGCGGCGGCCGGCTCGAGATCGGCCGGGTCGCCGTGCGGCTCCCGGTGCGGGCCCCGGCGCGGGTCCGTGCCGGCCCGGTCCCCGTGGCCGGTGCGCGGATTCTCCGGCCCGGCGCCGGTGCCGTCCGGCCGGTCCTCGGAGGGCGCCTCTGGCGCAGCGTCCGTGGGGGGCTCGGCGTCCGTCTCGATCGTCGTGGCCAGCGGCTTCTCGACCACGAAGCACAGCACGGCGGCCGCCAGCAGCCCGAGCGGCAGGATCCACAGGTAGATCGGCGTCAGGGCGTCGTTGTAGGAGCTCACGACGGGGTTCCGCAGCGCCTCCGGCAGGGAGGCGACCACGGCGGGGGTGAGCGAGTTGGCCTCGCCCGCACCGCCCTCGAGCGCCGCCGCCGGGAGGCGCGCGGCCATCAGCTCGGCCAGCCGGCTCGCGAAGACGCTGCCGACCACCCCGGAGCCCAGGGTGGCGCCGATCTGGCGGAAGAAGTTGTTCGCGGCGGTGGCCGTGCCGACCTGCCGCAGCGGGAAGGTGTTCTGCACGATGAGCACCAGCAGCTGCATGGACAGGCCCAGCCCCAGGCCCAGGACCGCGATGTAGAGGCACACGTGCCACACCTCCTGCTCGGGGGTCAGGGTGGAGAGCAGTCCCATGGCGGCGGCCACGATCACGCTGCCGGCCACCGGCAGCCACTTGTAGCGCCCGGTGCGGCTCACCGCCTGCCCGGCGAGCACCGAGGTCACGAGCAGGGTGCCCATCATCGGGACCATCAGCAGCCCGGACGTGGTGGCGTCGACACCGAAGACCATCTGCAGATAGGTGGGCAGGTAGCCGAGGGCGCCGAACATCGCCACGCCGGTGAGCAGCCCGGCGAGCGTGGTCAGGACGAAGTTGCGCTCGCGGAACAGGTGCATCGGGATGATGGGCTCTGCCGTGCGCCGTTCCACGGCCACGAACGCCGCGGCGCTCACGAGCGTCCCGGCGATCAGGCCGAGGATCACGGGGTCGGTCCAGGCGTACTTGCCGCCGCCCCAGGTGGCGAACAGCACCAGGCAGGTCGTGGCCACGGCCAGCAGCACCATCCCGCCGACGTCCAGGCGCGGCCGGCCGCTGTGCCGGGGGAGCTTGAGGAACAGGACGGCCCCGGCCAGCGCCAGCAGCCCGAGCGGGATGTTGATCCAGAAGACCCAGCGCCAGCCGGGGCCCTCGGTGAAGAACCCGCCCAGCAGCGGGCCGGCCACCGAGGACACCGCGAACACCCCGCCCATGACGCCCATGTACTTGCCGCGCTCCCGGGCGGGGACCACGTCGGCGATCGCGGCCTGGGAGAGGATGATCAGCCCGCCGCCGCCCAGTCCCTGGATCGCGCGGGCCGTGATGAGGACCTCGATGGTGCCGGCGAGCGCGCCCACCACGGACCCGGCCATGAACACCAGGATCGCGCCCAGCAGGAGGGGCTTGCGGCCCATCAGGTCCCCGAGCTTGCCGTAGACGGGCATCATGATCGTGGAGGCCAGGATGTAGGCCGTGATCACCCACAGCATCTCGTCCACCCCGTTGAGCTCGCCCACGATCGTGGGCAGCGCCGTGCTGAGCACGGTCTGGTTCAGCGCGGCCAGCAGCATGGAGAGCATCAGGCCGACGAAGAGCAGCACGAGGTGCCGGGAGCCGGTGCCCGGTTCGGCCCGGTGGGCGGGGGTGCGGGTCATGAGAGCTTCTCCTGGAGACGGTGCAAGAGGGTGAGTGCCGACTCGTGGTCCTCGGCCGGCAGGCCGTGCGCGGGGGAGTATCCCTCGGCGGTGATCGCGAAGCGCAGCGGGACGCCGCCGAGGATGACCAGCATCCGGGCGACCTCGTCCACGCCGTGCTCGCCGAGCCCGGCCGACCACTGCGGGTCCCGGGAGAGCAGCTCCGCGAGGGTGCGGCGCACCAGGTCCTCGGCCTCGAGCATCAGCTCGTGCCGCCGGCGGCCCAGACCCGGATGGGCCTGCAGCAGCCGTCGCCGCCGGTCCGCGTCCTGGCCGGCGTAGGCGCTGCGGGTCACGGCGAGCAGCAGCCGCGAGACCTGGCCCAGCAGGTCGTGCCCGAGGGAGAACCCCTCCAGCAGCGCCGGGTCCAGCGAGGGGGCCCGCATCCCCAGGACGGCGTCCTCCTTGGCGGGGAAGTAGTTGAAGAAGGTGCGCGGGGAGACGCCGGCCGCGGCGGCCACGGCCTCCACCGTGGCGCCCTCGACCCCGTGCTCGACCGCGAGGGCGGCGGCCGCCTCGTGGATGGCGGACCAGGTCTCGGCCTTCTTGCGGGCGCGCAGGGTGGGAGGGGCGTCGTCGTTCACGCCCCTAGTTTTGCACTACTGCACGTTTTGCACAACTGCAATTATGTGCTGGAGTGCCGGCCGTCCTCTCCGGAGGACCGGGTCCACCGCCGGAGCTCAGTCCTTGAGGGGGTCGTGGCCCCAGTTCATCAAGGAGTAGCGCCAGCGGGTCTCCCGCACGTCGCCCTCGGGCCGCTGGGCCAGGTGGCGGTGGACGTAGCCGACCACCGTGCGCATGTGCTCGTGGTCGTCGTCGGTGCGCTCGCCCTTCGGCGTGCGCAGGATCTCCACGATCCGCCGCCCGGAGCGGTGGCCCACCGACTCCCCGCCGTCGTCCTGGCCCACCGAGGTGGACTCGTCGGTCTCCAGCCAGTCGGAGAGCTGGCCGGCGGTCATGTTGACGGCCTGCTCGAAGTCCTTGCTTGTGGTGTCGTCGTTGCTGCTCATGTCTCGCTCCTCAGGACCAGTTCGGTGTACTCGTCTCCCTGGATCTTCACGTGGGCCCGCGCCCGCACCCGGGCCGCCTCCGCGTCGTGCCCCAGGACGGCCTCCGCGATCGCCCGGTGCTCGTCCAGGCTCCTGACCATGCGGTCGCCCGCACGCAGCTGGAGGCGGCGGTAGACCTCCAGGACGCCCTGCAGCTTCTCCGCCTCGGCGCGCAGGAACTCGTTGCCGGAGCCCGCGTAGACGGCCCGGTGGAAGCGGCTGTTGGCGTCGTAGTAGCCGTCCGGGTCGCCCGCCTGCACGAAGCGCTGGCAGGCCTCGAGCCACGTGGTCATCTCCGCGGCCGCCTCCGGTGACATCCGCCGGGCGGCCAGCTCGGCGCAGAGGCCCTCCAGGTCCGCCATCACCTCGAACCGCTCGGCGAGCTCGCGCACGCTCAGCCGGGAGACGAACGTCCCGTGCTTCGGCCGGATCTGCACCATCCCGGAGTTGCTGAGGTGCTGGAGCGCATCGCGGATCGGGGTCCGGGAGCACCCGTACTCCGCGGAGATGCTGGTCAGGTCCAGCTTGTCGCCCGGCCGGTAGCGGCCGGCGACGATGGCCTCCTCGAGGCCCCGCCGCACGCGCACGGCTTCGGTCATCGTTGCTCCTTCGACGCTCGGTCCCAATCTATCCCAGCCGATCTGTGGCACAGCTCACACGAATGCTCTACAGTGCAGTGATATATACAACAACGCTCGAGATGTACACATCATTTCCTCCAGGAGCCGACCATGGACGCTTCACCCCACCTGCCGCGGCGGCTGATCGAGCAGTGCGCCGCGCTGCTCGACGTCGGCGACGGCCACTTCAAGCCGACCCTGGCCTCCTCCGTGCTGGACGCGTGCGAGGAGCTCGCCCCCGAGGGGCAGGCCGCGTTCTTCCACCACCTCCACCACGACCTGGTGGCGGCCCCGGCCGCCGTCGACGCCGCCATCGCCCGCTGGCAGGCCACCCCCACCCAACAGTCGGCCCAGCACCTGCACGCGGTCAGCGAGTCGCCCCGCCAGGCGCTGCTGCGGGCCCTGAACCTCGCGGAGGACGGCACCTTCCGCCTCGTGTCCATGCGCTCGCGCTTCCTGGAGGTGCTGGCCGAGCACCCCGAGCTCGAGCCCGTGGACCAGGACTTCCTGCACCTGTTCCGGTCCTGGTTCAACGCCGGCTTCCTCAAGCTGCACGAGCTCTCCTGGGACTCGCCGAGCTCGCTGGTGGAGCACATCCTCCGGTACGAGTCGGTGCACCCGCTCGGCGGCTGGGCGGACCTGCGCTCCCGGCTGGAGCCGACGGACCGCAAGTGCTTCGCCTTCCTGCACCCCTCGATGGGGGACCGCCCGCTGATCTTCGTCGAGGTGGCCGTGACGGAGGAGGTCCCCTCCTCGACGGAGTTCATCACCGATCTCGACCGGGCGCGGCAGCAATCCGCCCGCACGGTGGCCACGCTCTACTCCATCAACAACACGTTCCCCGGTCTGCGCGGCATCCCGTTCGGCAACCACCTCATCAAGCAGGTGATCGCCCACGTGCGCCGGCACGACCCGGAGGTCACCACCTTCGTGACGCTCTCGCCCGTGCCGGGCTTCCGCCGCTGGCTCGAGGCGCAGCCGGCCGGCCGGGCCGGGGGCCGGAGCCTGGCCGAGGAGGCGGACGCGGCCCTCCGGGCCGGGGCCCCGGCCGGCGCCGTCGCCGCGCTCCGCCCGGCGGTCGTCGCCGCGGCCCGCAGCTACCTCCTGGAGAGCACCGACAGCCGGGGCAGACCCGTGGACCGCGTGGCCCGGTTCCACCTGCGCAACGGCGCCGTGCTGGACCGGATCAACTGGCCCGCGAGCACCGAGCAGCACGTCCTCGACCAGTCCTGCGGGCTCATGGTCAATTACCTCTACGACGCCCCCGGCGACCGCCACGGGCCCGGCAGGACCGGGCACGACAGGGGCGAGCCCGACAGCACCGGGTTCGACGGCACCGGACCCGAGCGGGTCCCCGCGACGGCGACCCGCGGCGCGGGCGGCGCCCACCGACAGACCACCACCGAGGAGACGACATGAAGACCATCCAGCAGCTGTTCGAGGACGCCGTGGCGAGGCACGGCGACAAGGCGCTCACCGTCGAGCCGGACGGGCGCCGGCTGAGCTACGCCGAGATGCACGAGCTGACCGGGCGACTGGCGGGAACCCTGACCGCCCTCGGCGTGCGCCCGGGCGACCGGGTCGCGGCCAAGGTCGAGAAGCTGCCGGAGGTCATCGCCCTCTACCTGGCCACCCTGCGGGTCGGCGGGATCTACCTGCCCCTGAACACCGCGTACACCGGCAGCGAGCTCCAGTACTTCGTCGAGGACGCCCGCCCCGCGCTGTTCGTCTGCAGTCCTGGCGAGGAGGCGGAGCTGGCCGGGCGAAGCCCCGAGGGCGTCGTCTTCGTGTCGATGGGCCCGCACCGGACCGGCACGCTCTTCGCGCAGGAGGACGTTCCCCCGGCGCCACCGGTCGCCGTCGAGCCGGACACCCCCGCGGCCATCCTCTACACCTCGGGCACCACCGGGCGCTCCAAGGGCGCGGTGCTGACCCACCGCAACCTCGCCAGCAACTGCGCCACCCTGACCGGGGCGTGGGAGTACACGTCGGACGACGTGCTCATCCACGCGCTGCCGATCTTCCACATCCACGGGCTCTTCGTGGCCGTCAACATGTCGGTGACCACCGGGGCCACCATGCACTTCCTGCCGAAGTTCGACCCGCAGGCCGTCCTCGACCTCATGCCGGAGTCCACGGTGCTCATGGGGGTGCCCACGTTCTACACCCGGCTGCTCCGGCACCCGGAGCTGACGGCCGAGCGCACGGGGCGCATGCGGCTGTTCGTCAGCGGGTCGGCGCCCCTGACCGCCGAGACGCACCACGAGTGGCGGGACCGCACCGGCCACGCCATCCTCGAGCGCTACGGCATGACCGAGACCGGCATGATGTGCTCCAACCCCTGTCGTGGCGAGCGCCGGGCCGGCACGGTCGGCCCGCCGCTGCCGGGCATCGACATCCGGGTGGTCGAGCGCGGGACGAACGCCGCGCTCCCGGCCGGGGGGGTCGGCTCGATCCAGGTGGCGGGTCCCAACGTGTTCCGGGAGTACTGGAACAAGCCGGAGAAGACCGCCGAGGAGTTCACCGACGACGGCTACTTCGTCACCGGGGACCTGGGGGTGATCGACGACGACGGCTACCTCTCCATCGTCGGCCGGGACAAGGACCTCATCATCTCGGGCGGCTACAACATCTATCCCAAGGAGATCGAGGAGCTCATCGACGAGCACCCCTCGGTGCGGGAGTCGGCCGTCGTCGGCGTGCCGCACCCCGATCTCGGGGAGGCGCCCATCGCCGTCGTCGTGCCCCAGGGCGGGACCTCCGCCGATCCGGAGGCGATCCTCGAGTCCGTCCGGCCGCGCCTGGCCCGGTTCAAGCAGCCGCGGCGGGTGGAGTTCGCCGAGGAGCTGCCGCGGAACGTGATGGGCAAAATCCAGAAGGCCGTGCTGCGGCAGGAGCACGCCGGCCTGTTCCAGCAGGCCCCGACCGGACCGACGAGCTGAGGAGCGGACATGATCATCACAGGTGTTGCGGTACTGGCCGGGTGCTTCCTGGTCGGCATGCTGGTCGGTGAGTTCCTGGGACTGCTGATGGGGGTCGACGCCAACGTGGGCGGTGTCGGCTTCGCCATGGTCCTGCTGGTGCTCGTCACCCACCGGATGCGCCGGGCCGGCATGCTGCCCTCGGCCACCGAGCAGGGCGTGTTCTTCTGGAGCGCCATGTACATCCCGATCGTGGTGGCCATGGCCGCCACCCAGAACGTGGTCTCGGTGGTGGCCATGGCCGCCACCCAGAACGTGGTCTCGGCGGTGGCCGGCGGCCCCATGGCGCTGCTGGTCGGGCTCGCGGCCCTCGTGGCCGGCGCCGCCCTGGTGCCGGTCCTCGCCCGGATCGGGGGCCAGGCGGAACCGCTGCCTCCCCTGGGGCGCGAGCCGGAGATGGAGGAGGTCGCATGACCGACGTCGTCGCAGGACTGCTGGAGGCCAACGGCCTCGTCTTCGCCTTCCTCCTGGTCGGGGTGCTCATCCTCGTCTCGAACCACCTCTCCCGGAAGCTGACCCGCGGCCGGCTCCAGGGCTCGGCCATCGCCATCACCGTGGGGCTCGTCCTCGCCTACTTCGGCGGCCTGCACACCGGGGGCGAGCGCGGTCTCGCGGACGTGGCGGTCTTCGCGGGCGTCGGCGTGATGGGCGGCGCCATGCTGCGCGACTTCGCCATCGTCTCCACGGCCTACGGGGTGGACCTGGACGAGATCAAGAAGGCCGGGCTCACCGGGGTGCTCGCCATCCTGCTCGGCGTCTTCGTCTCGGCGGTCGTCGGTGCGGCCATCGCGGCCGGCTTCGGCTACACCGACCCCGTGAGCATGGCGACCATCGGCGGCGGCGCGGCCACCTACATCGTCGGCCCGGTCACCGGGACGGCGCTGGGCGCCAGCAGCGAGGTCATCGCGCTCAGCGTGGCGGCCGGTCTGGTCAAGGCGGTCGCCGTCATGGTCGGCACCCCGCTCATCGCCCCGCTGATCAAGCTGAACAACTACAAGTCGGCCATGGCGTTCGGCGGGCTGATGGGCACCACGTCCGGGGTGGCCGGAGGACTGGCCGCCACCGACAAGCGGCTGGTGCCCTACGGCGCCATGACGGCGACCTTCTTCACGGGCATGGGGTGCCTGCTCGTGCCCTCGGTCTTCTACTTCGCCCTGGTGCTCCTCACCGGCGGCTGAGCCGGTCTCAGGCCGCGACGCCCACCTGGATCAGCGTGCTCCAGGGGTCCTCGAAGCGCAGCACGGCGCCGTCGTGCCGGGTGGCGATCCCGTGGTCGGCGAGCCGGGACTCCAGGGCCGCGACGTCGTCGGCGTCCGGCAGGTCGATGTTGACCTGGCCCAGCCCCAGGGACGCCGCGCGCGGGCCCGCTCCGGCGCTGTGCCAGGTGTTGAGCGCGATGTGGTGGTGGTAGCCGCCGGCGGCGATGAACAGGGCCGAGCCGATGTCGCTCATCACCTCGAAGCCCAGGACCTCCACGTAGAACTGCCGACCCAGCGGGATGTCGCCCACCTGCAGGTGGACGTGGCCGAGGGCGGCCGGCGGTGCCGCCGGGCGCCGCCCGTCCTGCTCCACCAGGTGCTCCTGCAGGAAGCCGTTCGGGTCCAGGGGATTGGAGGCCAGGGTCAGCAGGCCGCTGGGCTCCCGCCGCCACGTGTCGCGGGGGCGGTCGGTGTAGAGCTCCACGCCGTTGCCCTCGGGGTCGTCGAAGTAGAAGGCCTGGCTGTAGAGGTGGTCGGCGCTGCCGGTGAAGGACCGCGGTGCCAGCGTGGCCACGGACGCCAGGGCCGCGGCCAGGGCGGGCTCGTCCTCGAAGACCACCGCGGTGTGGAACAGCCCGGCCTGCCCGCGGCGGGCCGGCGGCAGCTCCTTCACCTGGCGCAGCCGCACGATCGTCCGGTCGTCCCGGCCCAGGACCGCGGTGTCCCCGGCGTGGGCGAGCACGTCGAGGGTGACGGCGTCCGAGTAGTAGGCGACCATCGTGTCCAGGTCGGAGACCAGCAGCTCCACGGCGCCCATCCGGGTGTCCGCGGACAGCAGGTCCTCGGCGGGGCGCGCGGTCAGGCTCCGGGGGTCGGGGTTCTGGGGAAAGATCGGCATCTCGGGTTCTCCGTCGGCAGGGGCGGCGCTTTGGTTGATGTGTCCCCAACAATAGCCCGAGAAGCTTTCCGGTGCAAGTAAATGGGTTCCCGGTGGGACCCCTTCCGGCTCAGCCGGTCCCGCTCGTCCGGCTCAGCACGAGCTCGACGGTCTCCGCGGGCCGGTCCCACATCGGGAAGTGGCCGCAGGAGTCGAACCAGTGCAGCTCGGCGTCGGGGAACCGCTGGAGGGCGCGCTCGGCCTGGCCCGGGGTGACCACCCGGTCCTGGCGACCCCAGCCGATCACGACGTCCCCCGGCGTCCGCAGGCGGGTGGCGCCGTCCTGATCGGGCCCGTGCACCAGGGCCCGCAGGAGGGCGTCGTAGCCGGGGGAGGACGCCCACGCGCGCAGCTCGCGCAGGACCAGGCCCTCGTCCAGCGCCCACGGCCGGGGGCTGAGCTGGGCGAGCAGCGCGGTGCGGGTGACCGGGTTCCGGGTCAGCGCCGGGAGCACCGGCTGCAGGGTGCGCACCAGCCGGACGGAGGCGCCGATCGAGGCGCCGAAGAGGCGGCGCTGGCGGGGGGTCCAGAAGCCCCCGGGGGACAGGGCCACGGCGGTCCCCCCGACACCGCGCCGGGCGAGCTCGAGCACGAGCCGGGCCCCGACCGAGCTCCCCAGCAGGTCGACGCCCGTCAGCCCGTGGACGTCGATGAAGCCGGAGACCGCGTCGGCGAGGCGGGCGACCGTCACCTCTCCCTCCAGGGGCGGGGTGGCGCCGAAGCCGGGCAGGTCCAGGGCGATCACCTCGCGGTGGGCGGCCAGGCCGTCCAGGACCGGGTCCCAGGTCCGCCGGGTCGAGCCGAGGCCGTGGATCAGGAGCAGGGGTCTGCCGGCGCCGAGCCGTTCGTGGTGCATGTCCATGTCCCCGATCCTTGCCGACGGCGAGCCGCACGGCCAGCGCTGATCGTCCGGCGGGACCGTCCCGGAGGGCCGGGCCCCGTCCGCGCAGTGGTCAGAGCATGCGGCAATCAGAGGATGAAGATCAGGGCGGCGATCACCGCCAGGATGCCCAGGAAGACGAACCCCCACGCCTTGAGGTTGTCGGAGTCGTCCTCCTCGGGCTCGGCCGGTCGCGGCGGCCACCCGCCGGGGCCGGGGCCGAACACCGGTCCGGAGGCGCCCGGCGCCCCGGCCCCCGGTGCTCCGGGCTGCTGGTCCCCGGGGCCGTACCCGGGGGCACCGTGTCCCGGGCCGCCCGGGCCGGGTGCCCCCGGTCCGGGGTGCTGACCGGGGAACTGGCCGGGTGGCGGCGGGGCCGGGCTCGCCGGGCTCACCCCCCACTGAGGGTTCTCGGGCGAGCCCGCCGGCGGGGCACCCGGCGGGGGCGTGCCCGGGCGGACGTCGCCGGGCGCGGCCGGTCCGGTCGCGGAGGAAGATCCGGTGGCCGGGCCCGATGCCGGGGGAGCCGCCGGCGGCAGGGTCTCGCCCGAGAGCACGGGACCGTCCTCGCGGTGGCCCCGCTCCGCCTCGTCCAGCAGGGTCACGAACTGCTCGAGCGGCTCGGAGCCGTCGTGCTCCCGCGCCAGGAAGCGCTCGGCGCGGCGGCGCACCACCTTGTAGACGCGCCCGTCGTCGGGGATGCCCAGGTCCCGGGCGGCCCGCGCCACGACCAGGGGCGGCTGCTCCGGCAGCGGGTTGGTGCCCCACTCCAGGAGGCCGGTCAGCAGCGGGCGCTCGAGCACGGCGGCCATGGCCGCCCGGGCGCCCGGGACCCGGGTCAGCTCCAGCAGCCCGCCGGGCGGCGCGGACGGGCACCCCGGCACGTCGCTGGGCAGCCGGGCGGCGCGCTCCAGCCAGAAGGTGTCGCCGAAGAGGGTCGCGAGCAGCACGGCGGCGGCGAGCCGGTCGTCGCTCGGCGCGGCGTCCTCGGGCGCCCCCTGCTCCCAGTGGGTGCCGAGGGCGCGGCGGGCGGGCTCACCGGCCAGCCGGACGCGCAGCTGCACGTCCTCCGGGCCGCGGGCGGTCTCCGCGGGACGCTCCACCGCGTGCCGCACCTGGGGGTCGAGCTCGGGGTCCATGGGCCACCTCTCCGTCGTCGTCCTGCGTCCATGCTCTCAGAACGGGCTGGACGGCGGCGGGGAGCGGGGAGGGAGCCCGGGCGGAGAGCCGGAGCGGCAACCTGCCGGGCTCAGGCGGGGAGCAGGCTGCGCAGCTGGCCCGCGGCCACGCGGGGATCGGGGGCCTCGGTGACGGCGCGGACGACGACGACGCCGCGCGCCCCGGCCTCCAGCACCTGGGGCAGCCGCGGCTCGTCGATGCCGCCGATGGCGAACCACGGCACGGGCAGGACCTCCGGGCCCTCGTCGAGGCGGGCCTCCGTCAGCTCGGCGACCGCGCGGACGAACTCCAGGCCCGTGGCCGGGCGCCCGGGCTTGGTGGGCGTGGCCCACACGGGACCCGTGCAGAAGTAGTCGACGTCCGGGTCCTCGAGCGCCGTCCGGGCCTGGCCCAGGTCGTGGGTGGAGCGCCCGATCAGCACGTCCGGGCCCAGCAGCTGCCGGGCCTGGGCGGGGGTGAGGTCGTGCTGACCCCCGTGGAAGACGTCGGCGCCCACCAGCGCGGCGACGTCGGCGCGGTCGTTGACGGCGACCAGGGTGCCGTACTCGGCGGCGACCCGGCCCAGCAGCCGCAGCGCGGCGATCTCCTCGTCCGCGTCGACGCCCTTGTCCCGCAGCTGCACGATGTCCGCGCCGCCGGCACAGACGGCGTGCAGGAACTCCTCGAGATCGCCCCGGTCCCGGCGGGCGTCGGTGCACACGTACAGCCGGGCGGCCAGGAGCCGGGCCGTCCGGGCTTCTCGCAGGGAGGACTCGGCGGGGGCGGAGGTGTCACGGGTAGGGTGGGTCACACGCTGATGATAGGTCAGCGGTTCTGCGGGAGCCCCACCGGGGGCTGAGAGGGCGTCCAGCGCCGACCGCCACACCTGATGCGGGTCATGCCGCCGTAGGAAAGGACGTTCCGTGTGACCTCCGCGCACCCCGTCCCCGCGACCGCGCCCCAGCCGTTCGTCCGCCGGCCCGAGCACGCCCGGGCCGACGTCGCCGTGATCGGCGCCGGGGTGATCGGCCTGGCCACCGCCTGGGAGCTGCGCCGCCGCGGCCGCTCTGTGGTGGTGGTGGACCCGGAACCGGGCTCCGGCGCGAGCCGCGCCGCGGCCGGGATGCTCGCCCCGGTGAGCGAGGTCCAGTACCAGCAGGAGCCCCTGTACCCCCTCATGCGCGCCTCGGCCGCCGAGTACCCCTTGTTCGTGGCCGCCCTCGAGCGGGCCGCCGGGGGGACGGTCGGCCACCGGGCCACCGAGACCCTGGTCTGCGGCGTGGACGCCGCCGACCGGCAGGCCCTGGCGGACCTCCGCGAGCTGCAGGGGCGCCACGGCATGACCGTGGAGCCGCTGACCCTGCGCGCCGCCCGGGGCCTGGAGCCGGCCCTGAGCCCGCGGCTGTCCGCCGCGTTCCGGATCCCCGACGACCACCAGGTGGACCCGCGCCGGCTCGTGGCCGGGCTGCTCGCCGCCCTCGTCGCCCCGGAGCTCCCGGAGGCTGCCGCGCCTCCGGG
>NZ_JBHVDI010000021.1:0-35128 GCF_042802875.1 Kocuria sp. NPDC057446
GCCGGGGGGCCGGAGCGGCCCCCCGGCACCGAAGGAGTGGTTGCGATGACGCCGCAGGAACTGTTCGAGGACGCCGCCCGCCGCCCTTCCGAGGTGGCGGAGCACGTCCTCCGGGGCATCACCCCGGAGGTGCTGCACGCGATGCCGGGCGGGACGGCGAACTCCGTGGCCTGGCTGGTGTGGCACGCGGCCCGCCAGCAGGACGTGCAGGTGGCCCAGCTGGCCGGCACCGCAGAGGTGTGGACCACGGAGGGGTGGAGCGGGCGGCTGGACCTCGACGTCCCCGACTCCGCCATGGGCTTCGGCGACGGACCGGAGGACGTCGCCAGGATCCGCGTGACGTCCCCCGACCTGCTGCGCGGCTACCTCGACGCGGTGGTCGAGCGCACGGTGGCCTACGTGCACGGGCTCACGGACGCCGAGCTCGACGACGTGGTCGACCGGTCCTGGACCCCGCCCGTCACCCGCGGAGCGCGCCTGGTCAGCACGGTCGACGACGCCGCGCAGCACCTCGGTCAGGCCGCCTACGTCCGTGGACTGCTCGACGGCGACTGGTCCGGGCCCTTCTGACCCGCCGGAACGGATTACCCGTGGTCACCTCGGGCGAGGCCGGCAGGGGCAGCGCACCCTCGACGGAGCCATTTGCGTTTGCATCAAGTCGTCGCATGACAAGGCGCCGATGAGGGGACGGCCGATTCCTCGGTCCGGGCCCTCCTGTTCACTTAAGCTGATGCCGCGGGGTGAGATTGCCCCCACCGTCTGCTCGTTCTTCTCGTCGCTCGCCGCGACTTCCTGGGGGAAACACCGTCATGCCCCGCGACTCCTCTCGCCGTCCCGCCCGCCACGCCCTGCGCCACCGCGCGTCCTCGCCGGTGACCGCGCTCACCGCGTTCTCGGCGCTGGTGGTCGTCAGCGTGGCCGTCAGCGCGGGCATCACCCCGGAGACCGGCGGCGAGCGGGGAGACTCGGCCTTCGGTGCTCCGGCGTCCTCCGCGGAGCGGGCAGCGCAGCCGGACAACCGGTGGACCCTGCTCGCGGCGGGGCAGGAGCAGACCACGCCTCCGGCAGGGCCGCTGCGCAACGACCGCGCCGTTGCGCCCGTGCGGGACGGCGGTGCCGGCCAGGGCTCCTGGCGGGAGGGCACCGGGCGCGGTGACGGCGGCCGCCAGTCGGCCTCGACCGTACGACCGGGCCGGCAGGCGCCGAAGCTCTACCAGGGCGAGCTGCCCGTCAACACGATCATCGCGCCGGCCCGGCCCGGCGCCGTCCTGCCCGGCGGGCAGTTCGGCTGGCGGATCGCCCCGGACCGCGGCGGGCGCGAGTTCCACAACGGCGCCGACGTCTCCGCCGCGGCGGGCCTGCCCGTCGTCGCCGCCCTCGACGGCGTGGTGACGGCCGTGTTCTGGGACGTCTGGGGCGGCAACCGGGTGGAGGTCACCCACGCGGACGGGATCAGGACGACCTACAGCCACCTCGAGGACGTCCGGGTCCGGACCGGGGACCGGCTGGCCGCCTCCGAGCAGCTCGGCACGGTGGGGGCCACCGGTGTCCGCGTGACGGGCCCGCACCTGCACTTCGAGACCTGGGTGGACGGACAGGCGGTCGACCCGCAGTCCTTCGACTGGGTCGACGGCATGCGCGTCATCCCCGCCTCCCGCAGCAAGTACTCCCTCGAGGTCCCCGTCCCGGACACGGTCGAGGACCCGGGCGCGAAGCAGGCCGAGGCGGCCGAGAAGGCCAAGGCCGCCGAGAAGGCCAAAGCCGCCGAGAAGGCCGAGGCTGCGGACAGGGGGGACGCGGCGCAGCAGAAGGCGGCGGCCGCGAAGAAGGCTGATGCCGCCAAGAAGGCCGAGGCGGCGAAGAGGACCGAGGCGGCGAAGAAGGCAGATGCCGCCAAGAAGGCCGAGGCGGCGAAGAAGGCCGAGGCGGCGAAGCGAGCAGAGGCCGAGAAGGCCGGGACCGTCAAGCCTCCCGTGCAGCAGACGGAGGCCGCCCCGGCTCCGGCCACCCCGGCCGTCCCGGCTCCTCCGGCTGATCCTGTTGTGCCCGGTCCACAGCCGGCGCCCGTGGAGCCGGCACTGCCTCCCTCAGCTCCCTCAGTTCCCTCCGCTCCCGGCGTGAAGCCCGTGCCCGAGGTGAAGCCCGTGCCCGAGCCCGAGGTGAAGCCCGTGCCCGAGGTGAAGCCCGAGCCCGAGGTGAAGCCCGAGCTCGAACCGGGAGTCGCTCCCCGCGTTCCGGACGCGGAACGGGACACCGACAAGGACGGGACCTTGGACATCGAGGACCCCGACATCGACGACGACGGCACCCCGAACGAGCTGGACGACGACATCGACGGGGACGGGTATCGCAACCACGAGGACCCGGACCTGGACGGCGACGGCCTGCGCAACGAGGACGACCCGGACCGTGACGGGGACGGGATCCCCAACGACCAGGACACGGAGCCGGACCGCCCGGCGCCCCGGGCGGCGTCCGCGCCGGCCACCGGCCCGGCAGGGGCCACCGACCCGGCCGGTCCGGCCGGCCCCGCCGAGGGTGACGGCGCCGGGTCGCCCGCGGGTGCCGAGCCCGCGCCGGCCGCCGGAGCGGACGGGGCGGTCCGCCCCTGAGAGCCCGCCCGTGACGGTGCGCCCCTGACGCCTCGCCCGGAGTTATGCAGGCGTGACGAGGTCATCTGCGGTGCACGGAGCGCGGCGGACTAGAATTTGCCCCCGGGCTGACGATTGTTTCGTGCGGGAGCGGGAGCCATGAGCACCACCGACCACGGTGCGCCGGGCAGCGGGACGACCAGGGCGCTCCAGGAACTCCGGGACCGTCTCGCCGGGGGGCTGATCGAGCCGGGGGACCCCGACTACGACCGGGCCCGCCGCGTCTGGAACGGCCTGATCGACGCCAGGCCCCAGGCCGTCGTGCGGGCCGGGGACCTCCACGACATCGACCTGGCCCTGGCCGCGGCGCACCGCACGCGGCTGCCGCTGGCGGTGCGGGGCGGCGGGCACGGAGTGGCGGGCCACGGCACGGTCGAGGGCGGCCTGGTGCTGGACCTCGGGCGGCTGCGGGGCGTCGTCGTCGATCCCGCGAACCAGCTCGTGAGCGTGGAACCCGGCACCACCGTCGCGGCGCTCGACCGTGCCACGGCCCGGCACGGCCTCGCCGTTCCCGGCGGTCTCGTGGGCTCGGCCGGCGTAGTGGGGCTCACCCTGTGCGGGGGCATGGGCTGGCTGACCCGCAGCAACGGCCTCACCCTCGACAACCTGGACTCCGCCGACGTGGTGACCGCCTCCGGCGACCACCTGCACGCCAGCGAGGAGGAGAACGCCGGGCTGTTCTGGGGGCTGCGCGGGGGCGGAGGCAATCTCGGGGTGGTCTCCTCCTTCACCTTCCGCGCCCGCCGGCTGCCGTCCGCGGTGCTCGTGGGGAGCCTCTACTACCGCAGGGCGCACTGGCGGGGCGCCCTGACCGCCTTCGCCGCCTGGTCCCGGGGTCTGCCGGACGAGATGAACCCCGTCCTCACGTTCGCGATCCCGCCCCCGGGGGCGGGGATGGGCGACGAGCCGGTGCTCACCGTGGGACTCAGCTGGGCCTCCGAGGACCACGCCGCCGGTCTGGACGTCGTCGACGGACTGCGGGAGGAGGTCCCGCCCGACGCCGAGGAGATGGGCTCGACGCCCTGGCCCGCATGGCAGGGGGCCCGGGACGGGCTGTTCCCCAAGGGCTCGCACGGGCACTGGCGGAACCTGCCCTTCTCCCGGCTGGACGACGAGGTCGTCGACGTCCTCGTCGGACTGGCCTCGGGGATCACCTGCCGGGGCGCCGGCATCGACGTCCACCACCTCGAGGGCGCCTTCGGCCGGGTGCCCGAGGAGGCCACCGCGTTCCCCAACCGGTCCGCGCGGTACTGGCTGACGGTCTACGGCGTCCGGCACGACCCCGCCGACGACGAACGGCTCGCCGGCTTCGTGCGGAGCGTGCGCGACGCGATGGAGCAGTTCGCCGAGCCCGGCGAGTACGTCGGCCTCATGGGCCCGGACGACGAGCTCGGGGTCGATCCGGCGGAGGCGGTCCGCCTGGCCTACGGGCGGGAGAAGCACCAGCGGCTCGCCGCCCTGAAGGACCGCTACGATCCCGGCAACCTCTTCCGGCACAACCTCAACGTCCGGCCCGGGCGGCCCTGAGGACGCCGAGGGATTCCTCGTCATGTCCCGGCGAGGTGGACGGCCGCCCTTCCCCGGCCGCGCACCCGGCACTAGGGTCGGCAGTCCAGAGACCCGCGTTCCCGGGAGGCGGCCCGCATGCCGATCTACGAGTACCGGTGCCCGGAGTGCGGGGACTTCGAGGTCCTGCTGGGCATGGGCGCCGCCACGCGCGAGAGCGACTGCCCCGGCTGCGGGTCCACGGCGCGGCGGCTGATGAGCGCGCCGGGGCTCTCCCGGGCCGGGACCCCTGCGGCCCGGCTGATCGAGCGCACCGAGGCCACCGCCGCCGAGCCCGACGTCGTCACGGCCATCCCGCCGGGCTCCCGGCGAGCGCCCCGGACCACCGGCAACCCCCTGCACCGCGGACTTCCCCGCCCCTGAGCGCCACCACCGCAGCACCGCAACCGAGGAGGCACGTCATGCCGGAGCTCATCTTTCCCCTGGACTCGTCCCGGCCGTTCGAGGACCAGCAGCTGGTGGGGCACAACCGGTGGCACCCGGAGATCCCTCCGGTGGCCACCGTGCGTCCGGGGGACACGTTCCGGGTGCACTGCCGGGAGTGGTTCGACGGCGCGATCGTCAACGACGACTCCGCCGAGGACGTCCTCAACGCGCCGCTGACGACCGTGCACAAGCTCTCCGGCCCGTTCGCGGTGCAGGGGGCGAAGCCGGGGGACCTGCTCGTCGTCGACATCCTCGACGTCGGCCCCATCCCGCAGGAGGACTCCGGTCCGCTGGCCGGACAGGGCTGGGGCTACACCGGAGTGTTCGCGCGGTCCAACGGCGGGGGCTTCCTCACCGACCGGTTCCCGGACGCCTACAAGGCGATCTGGGACTTCCGCGGCCAGACCGCGACCTCCCGCCACGTCCCGGAGGTCTCGTTCACCGGCATCGTCCACCCCGGTCTGATGGGCACCGCGCCCTCCGCGGAGCTCCTGGCCCGGTGGAACGCACGCGAAGGAGCGCTCATCGCCACCGATCCGGAACGGGTCCCTCCCCTCGCGCTGCCGCCGGAGCCCCAGGACGCCCTGCTGGGCGGTGTCCCGGACCCCGACGTCGAACGGGTCGCCGCGGAGGCCGCGCGCACCGCGCCGCCCCGGGAGAACGGCGGCAACCAGGACATCAAGAATCTCACCCAGGGCACCCGCGTGTTCTATCCCGTCTTCGTGGACGGCGCGAACTTCTCCGTGGGCGACCTGCACTTCTCCCAGGGCGACGGCGAGATCACGTTCTGCGGCGCCATCGAGATGGGCGGGTTCATCGACTTCCACGTGGACGTCATCAAGGGCGGCATGGAGACCTACGGGGTCACGGAGAACGCGATCTTCCTGCCGGGCCGGACGGACCCGCAGTACAGCGAGTGGATCGCCTTCTCCGGCACCTCGGTGACCCTCGACGGCGAGCAGCGCTACCTCGACTCCCAGCTGTCCTACCAGCGGGCCTGCCTGCACGCGATCGACTACCTCGTGAAGTTCGGGTACTCCCCGGAGCAGGCGTACCTGCTGCTGGGCGCCGCGCCGATCGAGGGCCGGTTCTCGGGAGTGGTGGACATCCCCAACTCCTGCGCCACGGTCTACCTGCCCACCGCGATCTTCGACTTCGACGTCCGGCCCTCCGCGGCGGGGCCGCACCAGGTGGACCCGGGACAGGGTGCGCCGCACGCGTCCGCGTGAGCTCAGCCGGCCCCGAGCGCGAGGTACAGCTCGACCACGGCGGTGGCCACGTCCTGGCCGCACGCCGCGGTGGCGTAGCCGGAGCCCAGGACCGCGACGTGGTGGGCCGTCCCGCCCGTCGCCACCCGCCCCACGCTGTGGGCGTCCCACGCGCCCCCGGCATCCGGCAGCCACCCGTTCTTGACGAGGGAGTCCGACGGTGCGCTCGCGCCCGCGCGCCGGGACCCCACGCCCCACGTCTGGGACGGGTGGCCGGGCCGCATCTGCTCCCGCAGCCAGGCGAGGTCCTCCTCGGGGAGCCAGTCCGCCCCGCGGACCACCGTGCCCAGCACGGCCAGCTGGTCGGAGGCCGTGGTCAGGTTGTGGCCCCAGCCGCCGGAGGATCGGGTCGAGGTGACGCCCATGAGGTCGTAGGTCTCATTGATCTCGCCCTCCATGGCGGAGACCGTGGGACCGAGCGCGCCGTAGAGGGCGGAGGTGGACTCGTTGCCGCTCTCGTGGACGCTGTCGCGGATCAGGGCGCGCTGCTGCTGCGTGAGCCGGCCGCCCCGCTCGGCGGCCAGGCGCATGGTGGTCAGGGCCAGCGGGACCTTCGAGAGGCTCGCCTCCATGCCGGACAGCTCGGGGTGGTGGGCGAAGACCGCGCGGCCCTCGGCGTCCTGGGCCAGCACTCCGATCTCGGCGCCCACAGCCCCGCTCAACCTGTCCAGAGCGGCGGTCAGGGCTCGCCGGTCGTCCTCCGCCGTGGGCCCGTTCGCCACGGGGAAGGACCCGGCGGCCGTCGGACCGCAGGAGGCGGGGACAGCGACCGAGGACGTCCCGGCGACCTCGCCGCCGGGGGCGGCGGGCAGCGCCGACGCGGGCACCGGGACGGAGAGCCCCAGGAGGAGCGCGGCGATCCCCAGGGTGCGAACGGTCCTGCGGTGCCTCGGATGCGATCGGGTCATGACCCCCGTGCTCCCGCACGACGGCGGTCCTGCCGATCTGCGCGGGTCCGCCTCACGCAATGAGTCCCCGGTCCGTCCAGGACGTCGGCAGGTGCCCCCCGGAGGGGAGCAGCACGAGTTCGGCCGAGGGCAGCTGCTCGGCGAGGCAGTGCGCGTGGTCGGCGGGCACCACGTCGTCGTCCTCGGCGTGGACCACGACGATCTCGAGGTCCGCGAGCTTCCGGCCCACGGTGGGGGGCAGGGCGAAGCCCCGCTCGTTCCAGTCCGGGTGCTCCGGGCACCAGCACGGGGCCGCCACGGTCACCACGCGCTGCAGCAGCGTGGGGATCCGGTGGCAGAGGAAGCGCAGGGCCTCGGAGCCGCCGAGGGAGTGGCCGACGATCACCCAGGGCTCGTCCGGGATGGCGCGGACGGCCCGGCCGATCGCCTCCTGCCACTGCTCCGGGTCGGGGTACTCCGGGCTCGGGAGGTCCGGGGCGACGAGGTCGGCGTCGGGCCACTGCCGCCGCAGGGCCTCGACCACCGGGTTCTCACCGGGTCCGGGCTGTGGCCCGGCACCGTGCAGGAAGAGGATGCGCTGGACCATGGGTCACCTCGGGGACGGGGGAGGTGACGGCGGACGCCGCCGCTTCCAGCGTCCCCGCCGTCGCCGCGGGGTGTCAAGAGCCGCGGGCGGCCCCCGCCCCCGGCAGCACGAGCTCCAGGCCCGGCCCCTCGAGCCGGTCCAGGGCCGCCGTGCGACCGGTCAGCAGCAGCAGGAGCGCCTCCATGGTCCCGCGGACCTCGGGGCCGCTGCCGGCCTGCCAGTCGACGTCGGTCGCGGTGAGCTTCACCCCGCGCAGTCTCCGGCGCGCCCGGAACGGGAACGAGACGGACCACACGCGCTCGGCGGCCGCGCGGGCGGCCTCCGGGGGCATGGCGTGCCGGCGGCCCAGGGGCAGGGCGATGTCCTGGGTGTGGACCAGGACGTCCAGCAGCGGGTCCCGGACGCCCGTGCCCGGGGGGTGGCGCCTCGACCCGTCCAGGCGGCGGTAGTCCGCGACGATCTGCTCGACCGGCCGACGGCCGCGGTCCCGCGCGTCCAGGTACACGGCGCGGTTGTAGTCCCCCCGTCCCCGCCACAGGGCGCGGGCGAGATCGGGGAGACCGAACTGGGGTGAGGAGATGACGTGGGCCGCGACGTCCCGCACCGCCCATCCCGGGCACAGGGTGGGGTGGTCCCACTCCTCGGGGCGGAGCGTCTCGAGCAGGTCCGCCAGCGCGGACCGCTCCCGGTGCACGGACTCCCAGATGGCGTCGCGGTCCATGATAATCTCCCCCTGATGGTCAAGGTGCCTGACTAATTTTCCGGCGGGGACCGCCGCGCTGTCAAGGGGTGGAGATGCACGAGGACGCGGGGACGAACACGGGGCTGCTGCTGTACTACCCCTACCGGGACATGGAGATCCGGGTGGTGGAGGCCCTGCACGCCGCCGGCTTCGCGGACCTCTCCTACGCCCAGGCGCGGATCTTCCAGCGGATCGGCCCGGAGGGCACGCGCACGGTGCGGCTGGCGGAGCAGGCGCGGGTCACCAAGCAGACGGCCAGCCTGCTCGTGCAGGCCATGGAGGAGGAGGGGTACGTGGAGCGGCGCCCGGACCCCGCCGACGCCCGGGCCCGGCTGGTGATCGTCGCCGAGCGCGGCCGGGCCGCCCAGGCGGTGGCGGCCGGCGTGGTCGCCGAGGTGGAGGAGCAGTGGCGGCACCGGCTCGGGGCGCGGCGCTACGCCGCGCTGCGCCGGGCGCTCGCCGAGCTGCACGAGGAGCCCGGCGACGCCGGCTCCGCGCCGGTCGACCACGGGCCGCCCGGCTGACCACGGCGCGCGAGCGGTGTGGGCGGGCCTGTGGCACCCCCGCGGACGGCTCGTGGTCGCCCGGTGGCGCGCAGGCGGCGTCAGGACACAATGGGACCATGACCGACGCCGCTGACGCCCCCGCGGAGCCCCGCACCTGCCGCGCCTACTGGACCGTGGAGCCCGGCCGGGGGGAGCTGCGCACCGCCGAGCTGCCCGTCCCGGGCCCGGAGGACGTCCTGGTGCGGGCCCTGCACTCCGGGGTCAGCCGCGGCACCGAGGCGCTCGTCCACCGGGGGCTCGTCCCGGCGCGGGTGCGCGAGCGGATGCGCGCCCCGTTCCAGGAGGGGGACTTCCCGGGGCCGGTGAAGTACGGCTACCTGTCCGTGGGTCTCGTGGAGCAGGGGCCGCAGGAGCTGGTGGGCCGGCGGGTCTTCAGCCTGCACCCCCACCAGGACCGCTACGTGCTCCCGGCCTCCGCGGTGACCCCCGTGCCCGACGGCGTTCCCTCGGGGCGCGCGGTCCTCGCCGGGTCCGTGGAGACGGCCGTCAACGCCCTGTGGGAGGCCGCCCCCCGGTTCGGGGACCGCGTGGCCGTGGTCGGCGCCGGGATGATCGGCGCGTGCGCGGCCGCGCTGCTGGCCCGCTTCCCGCTCGCCCGGCTGCAGCTCGTGGACCCGCAGCCCTCCCGCGGGGAGCTCGCGGCCCGGCTCGGCGTGGAGCACGTGCTGCCGCGGGACGCCGCGGGGGAGTGCGACGTGGTGGTGCACGCGTCCGCCACCGCCGCCGGACTGGCCCGGGGACTCGAGCTGCTCGGCGACGAGGGCGAGCTCATCGAGATGTCCTGGTACGGCGACGAGGAGCCCGCCGTCCCGCTCGGCGCCGACTTCCACGCCCGCCGGCTGCAGATCCGCGCCAGCCAGGTGGGCGCCGTCGCCCCCGCCCGCCGCGCCCGCCGCACGACCGCCGACCGGCTCGCCACCGCGCTGGACGCCCTGCAGGACCCCCGCTTCGACGCCCTGCTTTCCGGGAGCTCGCCCTTCGAGGAGCTGCCCGCCACCATGGCCCGGCTCGCCGGGGACGCCCGGGACGTGCTGTGCCACGTGGTGGACTACGACTGACCACTCCACCGACCCGAGGAGCCCCGTGTTCACCCTGACCGTCCGAGACCACATGATGATCGCCCACAGCCTGCCGGACCCCTTCTTCGGCCCGGCCCAGAACCTGCACGGGGCCACCTACCAGGTGGAGACCACCTGGTCCCGGCCGGTCCTCGACGAGCACGGGGTGGTCATGGACATCGGGGTGGCCGGCGACCTGCTCGCGGGCGTCCTGGACGGGCTGCGCTACCGCAACCTCGACGAGCACCCGGACTTCGCGGGCCGGCTGTCCACCACGGAGGTCCTCGCCCAGTACGTGGCCGAGCGGCTCGCGGCGGGCGCGGCGTCCGTCGAGGGGCTCGAGCGGCTGACCGTGACCCTGCGGGAGACCCCCGACGCCTGGGCCTCCTACACCCTCGAGCTGCCCGTGCTGAGCGAGCGCGGCGGGCCCGACCCCGCCCGGTGAGCACCGTGCGCGCGGGCCTCGACGTGGTGGTGCCCGACGACGCCGGACGGCCCACCGGCGGCTCGCTCTACGACCGCCGGCTCGTGGCCGCGCTGGGCGCACTGGGCCGCCCGGCCCGCCTCGTGCCGGTGGCCGGGGACTGGCCCGCGCCGGACGGCGCCGCCCGGGCGCGGCTGCGCCGGGCACTCGGCGCACCGGCCCCCAGCCGATCGGTGCTCCTCGACGGCCTCGTGGGGTGCGCGGCCCCGGAGGCCGTCGGTCACGCGGTGCGCTCCGGCGTGCCCGTGCACCTGCTCGTGCACCTGCCGCTGCCCGCCGAGACCGGACTGGACCCCGCGGCCGCCGCGGATCTCGCCCGGCGGGAGGCCGCCGCCCTCGCCGCGGCCACCGGTGTGCTGACGCCCAGCGCCTGGGCGGCCCGCGACCTCCTCCGCCGCTACGGCACCGCGGACGCCGCCGTGGCCGAGCCGGGGGTGCAGCGCGGGCCGGTGGCGGCGGGCTCGCGCCCGCCGCGGCTGACCTGCCTGGCGTCCTTGACCCCGCGCAAGAACCAGCTGCTCCTGCTGGAGGCCCTCGCGCCGCTGGCCGGACTCGACTGGACCCTCGACCTCGTGGGCCCCGCGGGCGATGCCGCGCACGTGGACGCGCTGCGCGCCGCGGTCGAGGCCTTCCCCGACCCGGGGCGCGTGCGCTGCCCCGGCCCCCTCGAGGGCGCCGCGCTGGCCCGGCAGTGGGCCCGCACGGACCTGCTGCTGCTGCCCTCGACGGTCGAGACCTACGGCATGGTCGTCACCGAGGCGCTCGCCCAGGGCGTGCCCGCGGTGGTCGCGGCCGGCACCGGCGCGGTCGAGGCCCTCGACGGCACACCGGCGCCCCGGGGCGCGGCCGGCGCCCGCGCCGGGGCCGCGCTCGACCCCGCCGATCCGTCGGCCTGGACCGCAGCGCTGGAGGAGTGGCTGACCGGGCCCGCCCTGCGCGCCCGGTGGCGGAGCGCGGCACTGGCCCGCCGGGAGCGGCTGCGCGGCTGGGAGGACACGGCCCGCGACGTCCTCGCGGCGATCGACCGGCCCCTCGGCCCGTCGGGTTCCCCGGGCGGCGGCGCCGCCGCCGAGCACGCCGCCGCCGAGCACGCCGCCGCCGAGCACGCCACCGTCACGGCCACGGACGGCTCCGCCGATCACGACACCACCACCGACCGCACGAGGAGACCGAGATGACGCACCACCCCGACCCCGACCGTCCCGTCGCCGGTGACTGGCTGGCCCTGCGCGAGCCTGCCGACGCCGCGGCCCGCGAGGACTCCCTTCCCCTGATCACCCGGCTGACCCGGTACTGGGGAGAGCTGCCGCCGGCCGGGAGCGCCGGCGCCGCGGGAGCCGAGCCCGTCGTCGTCGTGGACCTCGGCGCCGGGACGGGCGCGAACCGGACCTGGCTCGCCCGGCACCTCCCCGGCCCCCAGCGCTGGATCCTGGTCGACCACGACCGCGGGCTGCTCGACCAGGCCGTGGCCGCCGCCCGGGAGGAGGGGGCCGACGTCGTGCCCGTCCTGGCCGGGGTCGAGGAGCTCGGCCGGGTGCTCGCGGAGCATCCTGCCGCCCGCCGGCTGGTGGCGTGCTCCGCGCTGCTCGACCTGCTGACGCGGGAGCAGGTCCGCGAGCTCGCCCGGGTGCTCTCCGAGCACGCCGTCCCGGCGCTGCTCGCCCTGACCGTCGACGGCGAGGTCCTGCTCGACCCGCCGCACCACCTGGACCCGTCGGTGCTGGGGGCCTTCGAGGACCACCAGCACCGCGGCGAGCTCGCCGGCACGGACGCCGTGCGGCTGGCCGCCGAGGCCCTCCGGGAGCGCGGCATGGTCGTGGACGTGGTGCCCACCCCCTGGTGGATCTCCGACCAGCCGTGGGCCCGGCCCCTCCTGGAGCGGTTCCTCGCGGACCGGGCGGACGCCGCCGTGGAGCACCGCCCGGACCTCACGGCCGAGGCCCACGCCTGGCTGCGGACCCGTCTGGTGGACTGCGCCCGCGGCCGGCTGCGGGCCACGGTGGGGCATGCGGACGTGCTCGGCCTGCCGCCCGTCAGCTGAGGCCGCGGGCGCCGCGCTCCAGCCACAGGACGTCCCGGCCGAAGGACACCAGCAGCAGGACCAGCGCGAGCACGGTGGCGGCGACGGCCAGCGGCAGCGGGATCGGCGGGACCAGGGCGCCGATCAGGACCCCGCCCTGGATCCCCGCGACCACCCGCCGGTACCTGGAGTAGGGCAGCTCGCGGCGCCAGGGGGGACGCACCCGCAGCCCCAGCAGGAACAGGTAGCGCAGGGCGCCGATCGTCACCACCCAGCACGCCTCCGGCAGGCCGATCCGGGCCGCGACGGCCACCGAGAGGATCAGCAGCAGCGCGGCGTCGACCTCCTGGTCGAACCGCGCCCCGGCGCGCGTGGCGGTGCCGGTGCGCCGCGCCACCCACCCGTCGATCCCGTCGAGCAGCCAGGCCGGCAGCGCGACGGCGAACACGGCCCAGCACCAGGCGTCGACGGGCCGGCCCGCCTCCTGGCCCGGCCCGGCGGCGAGTCCCACGGGCAGGAGCGCGGCGGCCAGGGCGACGAGCACGGAGCGGCCCACGGTGATCCGGTCGGCCGGGCCGTAGGGCTCCCCACTGCGGCGCACGGTGCTGCGCACCACGGCTCCGAGCACGGCGAGCCCCAGCACCCCGGAGGCCACCAGCGCCGGGAGCCCCGCGTCGGTCAGCAGGACGAGCACCGCGAGGGCGCCGGCGAGGGCCGTGAAGGCCAGGACACCGTCCCGGCGCGCCGAGGGACGGGGTGCGGTGGAACGGGCCAGGGGCATGCGGTCGCCTCTCCGCGTCGGGGGTCTTCATCCTGGGCGGGGCCGGCCCGCCGCGTCAATCCGGGCGACGGCGGGCGATGGCTAGACTGCGCCCATGCCCGCCGAGACCCCGCCCGCCCCCCGCCGGCGGCGCGTTCTCCGCGTGCTGCTCGCCGCCGGTCAGGCGACAGCGGGGCTGCTGCTCCTCGCCCTGCTGTTCCGCACGCTGGGCACGGACGCGGTGCGCAGCGCCGTCGGGATCCTGACCCCCGCCACCGTGGTGCTCGCGCTGGGCGCCGGGCTCGTGGCCACCGCGGCCCAGGCCCAGCGCTGGCGGCTCGTGGCCCGCAGCCGCGGCACACCGATCGGCTTCCGGGAGGCCCTGGGCGAGTGCTGGGCGTCCGGGCTCGTCAACCTGCTGCTGCCCGGAGGCGTGACCGGGGACGCGGTGCGGGTGCTGCGCCGCCGCCGGCGCGGGGACAACTGGTCCGGGGCCGGCGGCTCCGTGCTGGGAGAACGGCTGGCCGGGACCTCCGTGCTGCTCGCGGCGGGGACCGTCCCCGCCCTGGCCGTCGGCGGCTGGCTCGCCGCGGGCCTCGGCCTCGGGGCCCTCGCCGTGGGCGCCGCGGCCTGGCGTTCGACGCGCGGCGCCCCGGCGCGGGACCGGGCCGGTGTGTGGGCGCTGTCCGTGCTCGCCTGGGCCTGCTACCAGGGACTGTTCCTGCTCGCCGCCGTGCGCACCGTCCCGGAGGAGTCCCTGGCGCACCTGTGGGGGACCACCGTGCTGGGCCTGGCGGGCATGTCCGTCCCCGTCGGGGTGGGCGGCTGGGGCCCGCGCGAGGGCATCACCACCCTGGCCGCGATGGCCCACGGCCTGCCCGCCGGGACCGGCTTCGCGATCTCGATCGGCTACGGACTGCTCGCCCTGATCTCCGCCCTGCCGGGAGCTCTCGTGCTGCTGCGGTGGCTGGGGCCGGGGTCCCTGCGACCGGACCCGGAAACGCGCCAGGCCAGCGCAGGACACCCGGTCCGCGGCGCAGGCTGAGTGCGGAGGGCCTTGCCCCGTTCCGCGCCCTGGACTGACGTTAACTCGTGCAAACTTCTGCGGGGGCCGACTCATGGGGGGGTGGGCCGACCGACCTGGGGGACCAGACAGGTCATTCTTCCGTGGATCCACACTGTCTTCGAGCACTCGGCGCATCCAGGGCACTCGCCGTGCCGTCGCCGCACTGGCGGTTTCCACCGTCTTCAGGGGACTCGCCGTGGCGGTTCCGGCGCAGGCGGCGCCGCCCTCGGCCCCACCGGCGGGATCTGCAACGGCGTCGTCACCCAGAACGCGCACCGCGGCACGGTGCAGCAGGGCCTGCTGAAGGCGGCCGCCAAGAAGAACGCGGAGCAGCTCGCCGAGGACGTCCGGACGGCCGAGGGCGAGCTGGCCGCGCTGACCGCGAAGCAGGCCGAGACCGTGGAGGCCGTGGCCGCCACCGAGACGGCCCTCGCCGAGCTGACGTCGCAGTGGGCCACTCTGCAGGAGCGGCTGACGCCGCTGGAAGCCGACCTGGAAGCCGGGAAGCAGGCGCTCGCCGCCCTGAAGGAGCAGACCGCCGGGGCGACCGCGGACGCCATGGCGAAGCAGGCGCAGATCGACACCGCCCAGGCGGAGCTGAACACGCTGGAAACCGTCGCCACGGCGGCGGCCGGTGCCGTCACCACCAAGAACGATCAGGTCACCGGGGCCGCGGCCGAGCTCGCCGCCCTGGAGGACACCGCCGCCACGGCCGGGGACGCCCGCACCGCCGCCGAGCGGGCCGTCACCGAGGCCGAGGAGGAGTTCCAGCGGCTGGAGGCCGGCGGCGCCGCCGCCCAGGACGAGCTCGACGCTCAGCAGCGCCGGATCGCCGAGGCGCAGGGCGCCCTCGCCGCGGCGCAGGCCACCGCCAAGGATGCCGCCGACGCGCTGGCGGCCCACCAGACGGAGACCGCCGAGGCGCAGGAGGCCCTCGCCGCGGCCCAGACCACCGCGAAGCGCGCCGCCGACGCGCTGGCCGCTCAGCAGACGGAGATCGCCGAGGCCCAGGCCGAGCTGAACGCACTGGGCACCACCGCGCAGGACGCCGCCGAGGCGGTGACCGCTCAGCAGGACGAGAACGCCGCGCACAACCCGCGGACGGACGCCCTCGTGGCCACGGTGAACGGCCTGAACGCCCAGGTCACCGCCAAGGAGGCCGAGGTCCGGACCCTGCAGGGCCGCGTCGCTCCGCTCCTGGACCAGCTGAACAAGGTCAACGGCGAGATCTCCGCTGCGGAGGCGCAGCTGAAGTCGTTGCCGGCCCAGACGACCGCGCTGGACGGACAGGTCAGCGAGGCACAGGAGAAGCTGTCGACGCTGAAGGCGAGCAAGAAGCAGAACAAGGAAGCGATCGTCGCCCAGACGGCAGTCGTGAACCAGCTCGAGGACCAGCTCGGAGCGGTGCAGAAGCAGATCAAGGCCTACGACGGCACGATCGCCCTCGGCGGTTGCGTCGCCTGACCGCCGTCCGGCAACGGCGTTCCGCGGGCGACGGCCGGCGGGCCTCGGAACGAACGGTCCGGGGCCCGCTGGCCGTGGACTCTCCGCAGCGCGGAAGGAGATCTCCGTGCACGAAGGCGCCGAGATCGAGCGCCCGGGGGACCACGAGCGCGCTCCGGGCAGGACCTGTCCCGGCGGGTGCGTGGCCAGGCACGGCATGCCCGTCGGGGAAGAGGACTGGGTCCATGTCGGTGAACCGCTGACCGTCGCCGCAGGGGGCGTCACCGCGCAGCTGTGCCTGTCCGTCGACCCGGACAGTGGCGAGCAGGACGGTCCCTACGTCCTGATCGGGACCAGTGAGCACACGCCGGCCGAAGCGGCCGAGCTGGGCCGGGCGCTCATGGAGCTCGCGGCCGCTTCCGGCGACGGATGAGTGCACCGTCCGCCGGCCCGCGGACGCGGCGTCGCGCCGGTCGGACCCGTGAGCGGGGCTAGGAGCTCAGGCTGCCGGAGCCGCTCCGGGTGGAGAGCTCCTGGAGCAGCTCGGCTGCGACGCCGATGGCGATCACCGCGGGTGCCTTGCCCGGGAGGCCGGGGAGCCCGATGGGACAGGTGATCCGCTCGAGCGCGGCGTCGCCGTGCCCCTCCTCCCGAAGCCGCGCCCGGAACCGCGTCCACTTGGCCCGGGAGCCGATCAGGCCCACGCTGCCGAGGTCGTCCCGGCGCAGTGCGGCGTCGCAGAGGATGAAGTCCTCCGCGTGGTCGTGGCTCATGATGAGCACGTGCGCACCGGCCGGCAGACCGGCCAGCACGTTCTCCGGGGCGGGGCTGTGGTGCAGGTGGACCTGCGCGGTCCCGTCGGTGACGTCGGCCAGCCGCGCGGGGTCCAGCTGGCCGTCCCGGCTGTCGACCAGGTGCAGGTGCAGGGGCAGCCGGGACAGCAGCCGGGCGAGCTCGTGGCCCACGTGACCCACGCCGAACACCGCCACCGCGGGCCGGGCGCCCTGCGGTTCGAGCAGCACGGTCACCACGCCCCCGCAGCACTGCCGTCCGTGCTCCACGGCGGCGTGCTCGTTGAGGGAGAAGGTGAGCGTCTCGGGGCTCGTCACCCCGGTCCGCAGCATCGTCCTGGCCCGTTCGACGAGGGTCGCCTCGAGGTTGCCGCCGCCCACCGTGTCCCAGGCGACGGTGCCGGCCACGACCATCTTGGCCCCGGCCTCCCGGGGGGCGTGGCCGCGCACCTCCGTGACGGTGACGAGCACCCCGGGTGCGCCCTCCGCGCGCAGGTGCTGCAGCGCGTCCAGCCAGTCCACGTCAGCGCGCCGCCGAGGCGGCCGGGGCGGCGGCGTGCCCGGCGGCGTCCGCGGTCCCGGCCCGGCGTGACTCCTGGACCGCCCAGAACACGGCCTCCGGGGTGGCCGGACTGGCGAGCTCGACGCTGCGGCCGCCGGGTCCGAAGGCGGCGGCCGCCTCCCGCAGCGCCTCGCGCACGCTCAGGGCGAGCATGAGGGGCGGTTCCCCCACGGCCTTGGAGCCGTAGACGACGCCGCTCTCGGTGGCCTGCTCGAAGAGGTGCACGTTGAACTCCTCGGGCATCTCCGAGAAGCTCGGGAGCTTGTAGGTGCTCGCCGCCTGGGTGGCCAGCCGTCCCCGGTGCGGGCCGTCGGAGACGTCCCAGCGCAGCTCCTCCAGCGTGAGCCAGCCGGCCCCCTGCACGAAGCCGCCCTCGATCTGCCCGACGTCGATCAGCGGGGAGAGGCTGTCGCCCACGTCGTGGACGATGTCGGTGCGCAGCAGCCGGTACGCGCCGGTGAAGCCGTCGACCTCCACCTCGGAGACGGAGGCGCCGTAGGAGAAGTACTTGAACGGCTCGCCCTGCATCCGGGCGGCGTCCCAGTGGAGCCCCTCGGTGCGGTAGTAGCCGGCGGCCCACAGCGAGATCCGCTGGAAGTAGGCGTCGTGGGCGAGCTCGGCGAAGGAGATCTCCCGGTCGGTGAAGCCGATCCCGGTGACCGTGCCGTCGACGAACCGGACGTCGTCGGGGTGGATGTCGAACTTGCGGGCGGCGACCTCGGCCAGCCGGTCGCGGATCTGCTCGCAGGCGTTCTTCACGGCCCCGCCGTTGAGGTCCGCCCCGGAGCTCGCGGCCGTCGCGGAGGTGTTGGGCACCTTGTCCGTGCGGGTGGGCGCCAGCCGGACGGTCTCCAGCGGCACGCCGAGGGCGGTGGCCGCGACCTGGCGCATCTTGGTGTGCAGGCCCTGCCCCATCTCGGTGCCCCCGTGGTTGATGAGCACGGACCCGTCCTTGTAGACGTGCACGAGCGCACCGGCCTGGTTGAACGCGGTGAGGTTGAAGGAGATGCCGAACTTCACCGGGGTGACCGCGAGCGCCCGCTTGGTGTCGGGGTGGGCGGCGTTGAACGCGGTGATCTCCTCGCGGCGGCGCTCCACCTCGGCCCGGTCGAGCAGCTGCGTCCAGATGGTGCGCAGCCGCTCGGCGTGCCGGACGGGCTGGCCGTAGGGGGTGGTCTGACCGGGGACGTAGAGGTTGCGGTGGCGCAGCTCCGTGGGATCCACGCCGAGCAGGGGGGCGCACCGGCCCATGACCTCCTCGATCACCAGCATGCCCTGGGGCCCGCCGAAGCCGCGGAACGCCGTCTGGGAGGTCTTGTGGGTCTTCGCGATCCTGCCGTGGACCTGCACGTGCGGGATCCAGTACGCGTTGTCGATGTGGCACAGCGACCGCTGCAGCACGGGCTCGGAGAGGTCCAGGCTCCACCCGCCGTCGCTGGTGAGGGTGGCCTCCAGGGCCTGCAGGCGGCCGCTCTCGTCGAAGCCGGCCTCCCACCGGGCGTGGTACGGATGGCGCTTGCCGGACATCGTGAGGTCCTGGGTGCGGTTGAGCCGCAGCCGCACCGGCCGCCCCGTGAGCACGGACCCGAGGGCGGCGACGGCGGCGTAGCCGTGCGGCTGCATCTCCTTGCCGCCGAACCCCCCGCCCATGCGCAGGCACTGCACGGTGACCTCGTGGCTGTGCAGGCCCAGGACGTGGGCGACGATCTCCTGGGTCTCCGTGGGGTGCTGGGTGCTGCAGTGCACCAGGACCTGCCCGCCCTCGTCGACGTAGGCGAAGGACGCGTGGGTCTCCAGGTAGAAGTGCTCCTGGCCGCCGAACTCGAACTCCCCGCTGAAGCGGTGGGCGGCGGTGCCGAGCGCGGTGCCGGTGTCCCCGCGGCTGACGGTGGGCTGACCGCCCTGGAAGCTGCCGGCCTCGACGGCCTCCGCCACGGTGACCAGCGACGGCAGGGGCTCGTAGTCGACCTCGACGGCGTCGGCGCCCCGGCGGGCGGCCTCCTGGGTCTCGCCCAGCACCCAGCACACGGCGTGCCCGTAGAACATGACCTCGGCGGGGAACAGCGGCTCGTCGTGCTTGGTGCCGGAGTCGTTGACCCCGGGGACGTCCGCCGCGGTGAGCACCCGGACCACCCCGGGGACCTCCAGAGCGGGGGCCGTGCGAAGCTCCCGCACGTGGGCGTGGGCGTGGGGGGCCTGGACGGGCCAGGCGTGGAGCACGTCCTGGTGGCGGACGACCAGGTCGTCCGTGTACAGGGCGGTGCCGGTGACGTGCAGGGCGGCGCTCTCGTGCGGGACGGGCACGCCCACCACGGGGTCGACGGGGCGGTCGGCGAGGGACGTCATCGGGACACCTCCAGGTCGGGGGCGGGCGCGTGCTGCGCCCAGAACTTGAGCAGGAGCTGCTCGAGCACGGCCGAGCGGTAGCGGGCGCTGGCCCGGTGGTCGTCGATCGGCGTGCCCTCCTCGGCCAGCGCGGCCGCCGCGGCGAGGACCGTGTCGCGGGTCCACGGCGCGCCGTCCAGGACGCGCTCCGCCCCGTGCGCCCGGATCGGGGTGGCCGCCACACCGCCCAGACCGATCCGCGCGGACGAGACCGTGCCGGCCTCCACCTGCACGGCGATGCCGGCGGCCACGCTGGAGATGTCGTCGAAGCGCCGCTTGGCGATCTTGTGGAACGCGCCGTGCCGGGCGAGCGGCAACGGGATCCGCACCGCGCGGATGATCTCCCCGGGACGGCGGACGCTCTGCCGGTAGCCCGTGTAGTACCGGTCCAGGGGCACCTCGCGCTCGCCGTCGGCGGAGGCCAGCACGACGGACGCGCCCAGGGCCAGCAGCGCCGGGGCGGAGTCCCCGATGGGCGAGCCGGTGCCGAGGTTGCCGCCGAACGTCGCGGCGTTGCGGATCAGGCGGGAGGCGAACTGCGGGAAGAGCTGGTCGAGCAGGGGCACCCGTCCGGCGAGGCCGCGCTCGACCTCGGACAGGCTCAGGGCCGCGCCGATCTCGATCCGCTCCGGCGCCACCTCGAGCGTGCGCAGCTCCTCGAGCCGGTCCACGGCGAGGACCAGCGGCGGGCGGGCGTGCTGGATGTTGACGCCCACGCCCGCGTCCGTGGAACCCGCCACCAGCTGGGCCTCCGGTGCGCTCGCCAGGTGCTCGAAGAGCTCGGCCAGGGAGCCGGGGCGCACGAACCGTGCGCCGTCGGCCTCCACCCGGGTGGGCGGGGCGGGCTGCGCGGACCGTCCCTGGCGCCGGAGCAGGGGATCGGCGTCGGCCGGTGCCCCCAGTGCGTAGGCGGCGTCGCGGATGGGCCGGTAGCCGGTGCAGCGGCAGAGGTTGCCGCTCAGGGCGTGCAGGTCGAACCTGTTGGGCCCGCACTCGTGGCCGGCCGCGTGCTCCTCGCCGACGGCGTCCGTGCCGGTCCGGGTCCCCTCGGGGGCATCGGGCGCCGTCCGCTCGGGCCGGTAGTACTCGGCGGCCATGGAGCACACGAAGCCCGGCGTGCAGTAGCCGCACTGGGAACCGCCGCGGAACGCCAGCTCCTGCTGGACGGGGTGCAGCCCCGCCGGCGTGCAGGCCCCGGGGGCGGTCCCGAGACCCTCGGCGGTGACGATCTCCTGGCCGTCGAAGGCGGCGGCGGGGGGCAGGCACGCGTTGACCGAGGTCCACCGGCTGCGCCCCTCGCCGTCCGGCCGGGCGACCAGCACCGCGCAGGCACCGCACTCGCCCTCGGCGCAGCCCTCCTTGGCCCCGGTCAGTCCCTCGCCGCGCAGCCAGTCCAGCAGCCGGGTGTGCGGGCCGAGCCCGTCACCGCTCCGGGTACGACCGTTGACCGTCACTCGGATCTCGCTCATGCCTGGTGCTCCTCGGTGCGTGCCACTGGCCGCGACGCGGAGTCGGGTGGTTCCCCAGGGGGACCGGGAGCTCTCTGGCGGCGGACCAGCGCGATTCGTCATTGCTCGCCCGGTAGATAGTCCGCTTCAGGACCCGCCGTAGGCTGAGTCACACCATAACCACGCCGTGACGGGGCCGCAAGAGGTCGGTCGCCGCCACCGGTTGACGGCAGATCCGGAAGAGTTCTTCCACAGAGTCTCGTCCCTCACGTTCCGCGGCTCCGGGCAGGACGCCTCAGCCGGCACGCACGGGCCTGTCCGCGGCCCCCGCCTCAGCGGTGTGGTGCCGGGGGTCCCGCGGTGGAGCGGGGGTGGGCCGCCAGGCGCCGGCCCACGGGCCGGCAGACCAGCAGGAGGAGGATTCCGAGGGCGGCGAGGCCGCCGGCGAGGGCGGGAGAGTCGTGCCACTTTCCGACGAGGGCGAGGAAGCCGGGCAGGCCGGTGCTCAGCAGCGCATTGCCGATGGCGAGGACCCCCACCGCAGGTGCGAGGTCCGCGCGGTCCCGGGCCATGAGCACGAAGAAGGCGCCCCAGAGCACCGACCACATCAGCCACTGCACGGCGAGGACGCCCCCGCCCAGGACCATCCAGGAGTGCCCCGCGAAGCCGACCCCGCTGACGGCCACGACCAGGGAGTACCAGCCGAGTCCGTGGTCCGGCCAGCGGGTGACCAGGTTGACGCCCAGCCAGAGGTAGGTGAAGCCGAAGAAGTAGAGTCCGGCGGCCTCCGCGATGCGGGTCCCGTCGCTCCCGGCCGAGACGACGAGCCAGGTGGGGACGACCACCTGCAGCGCTCCCACGAAGAAGTTCAGCGGCGCGGCTCCGGTGCCGCTGACGTGGCCCAGCAGCATCATCCCGTTGACGAACAGGACCGCACCGACGTAGAGCAGGCCGACGTCGCTCACGGGCGCCGGTCCCGGGGAAGGCCGCGGTCCCGCCGCGAGGTGCGGGCCCGGGCGCGCCCCGGGCTCTCCGCATCGCCGCCCGGGCACGCGGACCGTGCCGGTGGTCCCGCGCGGCGCGCTGGGCCGCCCTGCGGACCGGTGCCGAGGAGTGCTCGTCCGACGTCCACGGCGACGATCCGTCCCGGGAGGAGGTGCATGAGGTTCTGGTCTCTGTTCTGGACGAGGGATGGCACTGGACGACAGGCGCACCCACCACAGGTCGCGGGCCGGGAGGAGCTCCTGGCCCGCGACCTGTGGTGGGGAGCGGCGGTTTCCCGTCAGCTCTCCCCGCGCCGGACCAGCCGGCCCGTGGGCGTCCGGAAGTCCACGGCGGTGCCGCGCAGGTAGGTCCTGCGCACCTTTCCGGACAGTGCCTTGCCCTGGTACGGGGTGATGGGATTCCGGTGGTGCAGCTTCCCGGCGTCCACGACGAACGCGTCGTCGGGCGCGAAGACCACCAGGTCGGCGTCGTAGCCGATGGAGATCCTGCCCTTGGCGCGCAGGCCGGCCCGCTGGGCGGGCTTCGTCGACATCCACTCCACCACGCGCCCCAGGGCCACGCCGCGGCGCCGGGCCTCCGTCCAGATCAGGGACAGCCCCAGCTGCAGCGAGGAGACCCCGCCCCAGGCCACACCGAAGTCGCCGTTGTCCAGGTCCTTGAGGTCCAGGGTCGAGGGGGAGTGGTCGGAGACGATGAAGTCGATGGTCCCGTCGATCAGTCCCTCCCACAGCAGCTCGCGGTTGCCGACCTCCCGCACGGGCGGGCAGCACTTGAAGGCGGTGGCGCCGTTGGGCACCTCCTCGGCGAGCAGGGTGAGGTAGTGCGGGCAGGTCTCCACCGTGATGTCCAGGCCGTCCCGCTTCGCGGTGGCGAGCATGGGCAGGGCGTCCGAGGAGGACAGGTGCAGGATGTGGGAGCGGGCACCGGTCCAGCGGGTGCGCTCGATGACCTCGGCGATGGCCAGGTTCTCGGCCCCGCGCGGGCGCGACTTCAGGAAGTTCTCGTACACGTCCCCCTCGGGCCGCGGGGCACGGTCGATGGCCCGGGAGTCCTCGGCGTGCACGATCATCAGCGAGTCGAACGTCTTGATCTCGGCGAGGTCCTCCTCCATCTCGTCGGCCTCCAGGTGGGGGAACTCGTCCACCCCGGAGTGCAGCAGGAAGCACTTGAAGCCGAAGACGCCGTCGTCGTGCAGCTCGCGCAGGTCGGGCTTGTTGCCGGGGATCGCCCCGCCCCAGAAGCCGACGTCCACGAAGACGTTGTCCTGGGCGAAGAGCCGCTTGTACTCGAGCGCCGGCACGTTGACGGTCGCCGGGACCGAGTTGAGCGGCATGTCCAGGACCGTGGTGACGCCCCCGGCGGCGGCCGCCCGGGTCGCGGAGGCGAAGCCCTCCCACTCGGTGCGGCCGGGCTCGTTCACGTGCACGTGGGTGTCCACCAGACCGGGCAGCAGGTGCTCGTCCTCGGCCAGCTCCACGACCTCTCGGCCCACGAGCCCGGCGCCGAGGGGTTCGATGGCCACGATCCTGCCGTTGCGCACGCCGACCTCGCGGGGGGCGAAGCGGTCGCCGCAGGAGACGTTCCGGCCCCGCACCACGAGATCGAACTCGCGGCGGCCGTGCGCGTCGGTGCCGGCGTCGCCCGACGCCGGGCGGGAGACGTCCGCGGCATCGGCGGGCATCCCGTGCTCCCGCTTGTAGTCGGCGATCAGCCGGCGGACGCGCTCGGGGTCGTTGACGTCGTGGCTCACGTCCAGCTTGTGCGCCTGCTCGGCCTCGAAGGCGCTCCGGGCGGCGGCCGGCTCGGTGGCCGCGCGGGCGGAGTCCTCCCGGGCGATCGCCGCGGGATCCGCACTCGTCTGCTGGGCGCGCCCTGGGGCGTCAGCAGCGCCGTCCGCGCCCTGTCCGGGCTCCGCGGGCGGCTGACCCGGATCCGGCCGGTGCCCCTGCTCGTCGCTCTGCTTCCCGCCCGGGTCGGTGGTCCCCGGCCGCTGCGGCGTCTTCTTCTCCGTCATGCGGAGCTCCTCCTCGTCATCGGCGTCCGCACGGGGCGCCGGATCGTCAGTTGGGTCGGGTCCCGGTGAGCAGGTCGGGGAGTTCGCGGGCGAGCCGGGCGCCCACCTGCTCGAGCAGCCTGCCGGCCTCGCGCATGCAGACCCGCGGGTCCGGCTCGAGCTCGGTGAGGGCAAAGGTGCGCACGAAACCGGCGGCCCTGCGGGTCTCCTCGTCGAGGGTGGTGCGGCCGCACACGGCGACCACCGGAACGCCGGCGGCGTGCGCCGTGGCCGCGACCCCCATGGGAGTCTTCCCCCCGAGCGACTGCTCGTCGAGGCTGCCCTCCCCGGTGACGACGAGATCGGTGCCTGTCATCCGGTCGGCGAGACCCACGAACTCCAGGACCACGTCGATGCCCGGACGGCGCTGGGCCCCGAGCACGGCGAGGGCCGCGAAGCCCACGCCGCCGGCAGCTCCGGCACCGGGGGCCTCGGCCGCCGCCAGGACGTCCGGGCCCAGGGCGTCCCCCAGCCGGTCCCGGAAGACCGTCAGTGCGGCATCGAGGGCTGCGACGAGATCCGGGTCGGCGCCCTTCTGCGGGCCGAACACGGATGCCGCTCCGTTGGCCCCCGTGAGGGGGTTGTCCACGTCCGCGGCCAGGACGAACTGTGCGTCCCGCACCCGGGGATCCAGCTCGGTGAGGTCGACCCGGGCCAGCCGGGCGAGCTCGGCGCCTCCGAGGCCCAGCTCGGCGCCCTCGTCGTCCAGCAGGCGGGCGCCGAGGCCCTGGAGCAGCCCCGCACCGCCGTCCGTGCAGGCGCTGCCGCCCACACCCAGGACGATCCGGGTGGCTCCGGCGTCGAGGGCGGCCCGGACCAGTTCACCGGTGCCGCGGCTGGTGGCGCCCCCGGCGTCGAGCACGGGATCGCCGTGCTCGTCCACCGGGAGCGCGGCCAGTCCGGAGGCCAGGGCCATCTCCACCACCGCGGTCCGGTCGAGCAGCGCGAACCCTGCGTCGACGGGGTTCCCGACGGGACCGGTCACGGTGGTGGAGCAGGGGGCGAACCCGGCGCCGACGGCGGCGTCGAGGGTGCCCTCGCCGCCGTCGGCCACCGGGACGGCCACGACCGTGGCCGACGGCTCCACGGACCGGATGCCCGCCGCGAGGTGCTCCACCACGTCGGTGGCTTCCAGCGAACCCTTGAACTTGTCCGGGGCGACGACGATGCGCACGGGGCGTTCCTCCTGTGGTGTGCGGACGGGGATCAGTCGAGCAGGGCGATCGCGGTCGGGGCGTCCGCGCCGCTGGCGGCGAGCTCCTCGAACTCGACCACGTTGTCGATCTCGGTCCCCATGGAGATGTTGGTGACCTTCTCCAGGATGACCTCCACGACCACGGGCACCTGGTGCTCCTCCAGCAGGGCGCCGGCCTGCCCGAAGGCCTCCCGCAGCTTCTCGGGATCGGTCACGCGCACCGCCTTGCAGCCCAGGCCCTCCACGACCTTGAGGTGGTCCACCCCGTAGCCCTGGGTCTCCGGGGAGTTGATGTTCTCGAAGGCCAAGGAGACGTTCTGCTCCATCTTGAACCCTCTCTGGGACTGTCGGATCAGGCCCAGATAGGAATTGTTCACCACCACGTGGATGTAGGGAAGGTGGAACTGCGCCCCGACGGCCAGCTCCTCGATCATGAACTGGAAGTCGTAGTCACCGGAGAGGGCCACCACGGTGGCCTCGGGCTTGCCCCGGACGACCCCGAGGGCGGCGGGCCCGGTCCACCCCAGGGGACCCGCCTGGCCGGCGTTGATCCACTGGCGAGGGCCGTGCACGTGCAGGAACTGGCCGCCGGCGATCTGGGAGAGACCGATCGTGGAGACGTAGGTGACGTCCGTGCCGAAGACGGCGTTCATCTCCTCGTAGACGCGCTGCGGCTTCACCGGGACCTGCGTGAAGTGCGTCTTGCGCTGCATCGAGCCCTTGCGCCGGGCGCAGTCCTTGACCCACACGGACCAGTCCGGCACGGAGAACCGTTCCTTCCGCTCCCGGGCGACCTCGATGAGGATCTCCAGGGCCGCGCCGGCGTCGGAGACGATGCCGAGGTCGGGGGAGAAGACGCGTCCGATCTGGGTGGGCTCGATGTCGATGTGCACGAACGTGCGGCCCCTGGTGTAGGTGTCCAGGCCTCCGGTGTGCCGGTTGGCCCAGCGGTTGCCGATGCCGAGCACGAAGTCGGACTCCAGGAACGTCGCGTTGCCGTAGCGGTGGGAGGTCTGCAGCCCCACCATCCCGGCCATCAGCGGGTGGTCGTCCGGGATGGCGCCCCAGCCCATGAGAGTCGGGATCACGGGCACGTCCAGCAGCTCGGCGAGCTCGACCAGCTGCGCCGAGGCATCGGCGTTGATGATGCCGCCGCCGGCCACGATGAGCGGGCGCTGCGCGGCGGAGAGCATGTCCAGGACCTTCTCGGCCTGCGCGCGGGAGGCTGCGGGGCGGTGGACGGCCAGGGGCTCGTAGACGTCGATGTCGAACTCGATCTCGGCGAGCTGGACGTCCAGGGGGAGGTCCAGCAGCACCGGTCCGGGCCGGCCCGAGCGCATGAGGTAGAAGGCCTTCTGGAACGCCCCCGGCACCTGACCCGGCTCCAGCACCGTCATGGCCATCTTGGTGACCGGCGCCGCGATGGACGAGATGTCCACGGCCTGGAAGTCCTCCTTGTGCAGCTTGGCCACGGGGGCCTGGCCGGTGATGCACAGGATCGGGACGGAGTCCGCCCACGCGGCGTAGAGACCCGTGATCATGTCGGTGCCGGCGGGACCGGACGTGCCCACGCAGATCCCGATGTTGCCGGGGGCGGCCCGGGTGTAGCCGTCCGCCATGTGCGAGGCGCCCTCGACGTGCCGGGCGAGGGTGTGCCGGATGCCGCCGTGGGCGCGCATCGCCGAGTAGAACGGGTTGATGGCGGCGCCGGGCAGGCCGAAGGCCTCGGTGGCGCCCTCCTTCTCGAGGATGGCGACGACGGCGTCGACCGTGCGCATTCTGGCCATGATGAACTCCTTGGAAGCAGGACCCGGGATCGGGTCGGGAAGCGGTGGGGCGGGGTGGGACAGGTCAGCGGCCGGAGCGCCCGGAGAGCTCCTCGACGAGCGTGAAGAGACCCGAGTGGTCGAGTCCGCCGTCACCCCTGTTGACGGTGGCGGCCACGAGCTGGGCGACGATCGCGCCGAGCGGCACGGCCACGCCGGCCTCCCGGGCGGCGGAGGTCACGATGCCCATGTCCTTGTGGTGCAGCTGCAGCCGGAAGCCCGGGTCGAAGTTGCGGTCCAGCATCTTCTGGCCCTTCTGGTCCAGGACCTTGGAGCCGGCCAGACCGCCCCCGAGCACCTTCAGCGCGGCGTCCGTGTCCACGCCGTAGGCCTCGAGGAAGACGATGGCCTCGGCGAGCAGCTGGATGTTGCCGGCCACGATCAGCTGGTTGGCTGCCTTGACGGTCTGCCCGGAGCCGGCGGGGCCCACGTGCACGATCGTCCTCCCGACGGCCTCGAGCACCGGGCGGGCGGCCTCGAAGTCCGCGGCCTCGCCGCCGACCATGATCGACAGCACGGCATCGATGGCGCCCTGCTCACCGCCGGAGACCGGGGCGTCCAGCGGGCGCAGACCGTGCTCGACGGCCTCCCGGGACAGGCGCGCGGCCACGTCCGGGCGGATGGAGCTCGCGTCGATCCAGACGGTGCCCTTCGCGGCGTGGGCGAAGACGCCGTCCGGACCGGTCACGACGCCCTCGACGTCCGGGGAGTCCGGGACCATCGTGATCACGACGTCTGCGGTCGCGACGGACTCGGCCACGCTGGAGGCGCCCTGGCCGCCGGCCTCGACGAGCTGGTCGATCTTGTCCTGGGAGCGGTTGAAGCCGACGACGTCGAAGCCGGCCCTGACGAGGTTCTTGGCCATGGGCAGGCCCATGATGCCGAGTCCGATGACGGTGACGTTGGTCATGGTGGGATTCCTCACTGTGGGGGCCCGTGCGGTGCGTGCGCCGGGCGGTGGTGGCAGGTGCGGGGGAGGAGGGGCGTCAGGCGCGGGTGCGGGCCGCGGACCACACGGAGGTCCACGCGAAGGGGTCCTGCTGCGACGCCTTGTACTCGAGGCCCACGTAGCCCGAGTAGCCGAGCTCCCGGCTGCGCTCGATCCACTCCTGGAGCGGGAGCTCGCCGGTGCCGGGCTCGTTGCGGCCGGGGGCGTCGGCGATCTGGACGTGGCCGAAGTCGGCGGCGTGCTTCTCGATGACCGCGCTGACGTCGTCGCCGTTGACCGACAGGTGGTAGAAGTCGGCGAGCAGCCTGATGTTGCCGGCGCCGGCGGCCCGGACCTTCGCGATGACGTCGAGGGCGTCCTGGGCGGTCTTCAGGGGATAGGCCTCGGTCCCGGAGACCGGCTCCAGCAGCACGGTGCCGCCGATCCGGGCCACGCCCTCGGCGGCGGCCACGAGGTTGCGCACCGCGAGTTCGTCCTGGGCCTCCGGCGTGTGCTCGGGCCGGCGGTTGCCGTAGAGCGCGTTGAAGGCCCGGCACCCCGTGCGCTCGCCGATGGCCGCGACCACGGCGATGTTCTCCTTGAACTCCCCGCAGCGGCCCTTCCAGGACACGAGGCCCCGGTCTCCGCCCGGCATGTCCCCGGCGTTGAAGTTCAGCCCACTCAGCTGCACCCCCGCGTCCCGGATCGCGTCCACGAAGGCGTCGACGTCGCGGTCCGCGGGCACGGACTCCGCGAAGGGCCACCAGAACTCCACCGCGTCGAAGCCGGCGGCCTTGGCGGCTGCGGGGCGCTCGAGCAGGGGCAGACCGGTGAGAAGGATGGAGCAGTTCACGGTGTAGGACATCTGGATCCTCCTGATTCGGACGGGACCGCCACATATTTCGTGATGTGGAAGCCATCTTCTGTCTTATGAAACAGCGTACGGCCGTCTGTGACGCAGGTCAATCCCTTATTGGAATAACTATTTCGGGATGTGGAAAGTCAGGATGGGGCTCCGAGGGCGTGGAAGGACCCCGTGCCGCCGCGGTGGCAGGGCGGCACGGGGTCCGGTCGATGGGGACGGGATCGCCGTCGGGTCAGCGCAGCTTCATCTGCCGGTTGACGTCCTTGTAGAGCAGGTACCGGAACCGGCCCGGGCCGCCCGCGTAGCAGGCCTGGGGGCAGAAGGCCCGCAGCCACATGAAGTCGCCGGCCTCCACCTCGACCCAGTCCTGGTTGAGCCGGTAGACGGCCTTGCCCTCGAGGACGTAGAGCCCGTGCTCCATCACGTGGGTCTCGGCGAAGGGGATCACCGCGCCCGGCTCGAAGGTCACGATCGTCACGTGCATGTCGTACCGGACGTCGTCCGGGTCCACGAAGCGGGTGGTCGCCCACTTGCCGTCCGTGCCCGGCATGGGGGTCGGCTCGACCTCCCGCTCGTTGGTGACGAACGGCTCCGGCACCTCGATGCCCTGCACGTACTCGTAGGCCTTGCGGATCCAGTGCAGGCGGGCGGGTTCCCCGCCGGTGTTGCGCACCGTCCACTCGCACTCGGGCGGGAGGAACGCGTAGCCGCCGGGGACGAGGTCGTGCTCCTCGCCGTCCACGGTCAGGGCCAGCGTCCCCTCCATGAGGAACAGCACGCCCTCCACGCCGGACTCCGTCTCGGGCCGGTCGCTGCCGCCGCCGGGGGCGACCTCCACGATGTACTGCGAGAAGGTCTCCGCGAAGCCGGACAGGGGCCGGGCCAGCACCCAGACCCGGGTGTCCTCCCAGAACGGGAGCCGGCTGGTGACGATGTCGCGCATGGTCCCGCGCGGGATCACCGCGTAGGCCTCCGTGAACATCGCCCGGTCGGTGAGCAGCTGGGTCTGGTCGGGGTGGCCGCCGTGCGGCGCGTGGTAGGTGGTCTCGGTCATCTGAAGTCGCCTCCGGTGGTCGATGCGGCCGGTGCCGCGGCCTTGGGGTGGGCCAGGGAGAAGAGCTCGTGCTCGCCGATGCCGGCGCCGTCCTCGAGCTCCTCCCCGGAGATCGCACCGCACAGCACGCCGCGGTGGACGAAGCGGGCCAGGGCGCGGGCGGTGGCCGGTTCGTCCATGATCTCCGACTCGATGCCGTGCACGTAGTTCTTCAGCCGCAGCGCCGCCGCGGGGAAGCCCTCGCGGTAGAAGAAGTACGTGGCGAGGTAGCGGGTGGGCAGCTGGTGCGGGTGCAGGTCCCACCCCTGGTAGTAGCCCCGCTCCAGGGAGCGGCGCACCAGACGGGCGTGCAGCCGCCAGGCGGCCAGCTTCTGCTGCTCGTCCCCCGCGGGGAGGATGTTGGTCGACCCGTCGGAGAGTCGCACCCCCGTGCCGGCCACGGCGACCTGCATGACGGCCTTGGCGTGGTCGGCGGCCGGGTGCTCCATGGACTGGTACTGGGCGGCGATCTGCAGGGAGTCGGAGTAGTCGTAGGTCCCGTAGTGCAGGGCCTCGACCCGTCCGCCCGTCCGGTGGAGCATCGCCGGGATGGGGCAGGTGCCGTCGGTCCCCAGGATCATCGGGGCCGTCTCCATCTGCACCTCGAACCGCAGCCGCCCGGCCGGCAGCCCGAGGCCCGTCTCGAGCTGTTCGCAGGCCTCGACCATGACGTCGACCTGCTGCGTGGTGCTCACCTTGGGCAGGGTGAGGACGAGGCCGCGGGGAAGGCCGTCCTCGCTGTGCCCGGCCTCCCGCAGCCCGCCCTCGCGCACCAGGGTGGTGACGAACAGGTCGAGCGTGCGCAGGCCGCGGTCCCGGGTGGCGGCCTCGAAGCACTTGAAGCGGATCCCGATGTACGGCGGCGCGGTGCCCTCCCGGACGGCCAGGGCCACGGTGCGCGCCGCGCGCACGGCCCACTCGTCCTCCTCCCGGTCCCCGCGGTCGCCGAAGCCGTCCTCGAAGTCCAAGCGGACGTCCTCGACGGGCTCGGTGGCGAGCTTGCGCTCGACCGCACGGGCCACCCGGTCGACCAGACCCGGGTCAGCACCCTCGGGAGCCACTCGTTCCGCGAGGGCGGCCGCCCCGAGCCCGGCGACGGACTCGGCGGCGCGCTCCCCCCACTTCCCGGCGGTCGCCGGGGTGAAGCTGTCGGCCGGGAGGTAGACGGTGTGCACGGGCTGGCGTGTTCCGGGGTCCCCCGGGTAGGACCGCTGGAGCAGCTCGTCGGTGCCGGCCAGCAGCTCGGCCGCGCGCTGCCGGAAGGCCGTGCCCAGCGTCCCGGTGCCCAGGTCGCCGGCGCTCACTTCGTGACCGCCCGGACGCGGCCGGACTGCTCGAGCAGCTCGTAGGCGGGCAGGGTGAGGAAGTCGACGTAGTCCTCGCCCAGCACCAGGTCGGCGATCAGGGCCGCCGCGGGCTCGAAGTGCGCCTCGTAGGACTCCGGGTCGACCTCCTCGCGCAGGACCTGCTTCTGCCGCTGGAGCTCCTCCGCCACGAGCTCGCGGGTCGCGGTGTTCCCGGTGTCCTCGTAGACCACGCCGTTGCGGATCTGCTGCCAGATCTGGGAGCGGGAGATCTCGGCGGTGGCGGCGTCCTCCATGAGGTTGTGGATCGCCACGGCCCCGTTGCCGGACAGCCACACCGCGGTGTAGCGGATCGCCACGTAGAGGTTGGCCGCGAGCTCCTTCTGGGTGCTCACCCGCCCGGCGCTGGCGACGTCGAGCAGCTGCTCGGCGCTCACCTGCACGTCCTCGCGCAGCCGGTCCACCTGGTTCGGCCTCTCGCCGAGGACTCCGTCGAAGACCTCGCGGCAGGTGGGCACCAGGTCCGGGTGGGCCACCCAGGACCCGTCGAAGCCGTCGGTGGCCTCGCGGGTCTTGTCCGCGCGCACCTTGGCGAACGCGGCCTCGGTGGCCTCCTGGTCGCGGCGGTTGGGGATCACGGCGGCCATGCCGCCCATCGCGAAGGCGCCGCGGCGGTGGCAGGTCTTCACGAGCAGCTCGGTGTAGGCCCGCATCAGCGGGGCGGTCATGGTGATGGTGGAGCGGTCCGCCAGGACGAACTTCTCGCCGGCGTCCCGGAAGTACTTGATGATGCTGAACAGGTAGTCCCAGCGCCCGGCGTTGAGCCCGGAGGCGTGCTCGCGCAGCTCCCAGAGGATCTCCTCCATCTGGAACGCCGCGGGGATCGTCTCGATGAGCACGGTGGCCCGGACGGTGCCGTGCTCGATGCCCAGGTGCTCCTCGGCGAAGGTGAACACGTCGTTCCACAGCCGGGCCTCGAGGTGGGACTCCATCTTCGGCAGGTAGTAGTACGGCCCGTGACCGTCGGCCAGCAGCAGCTTCGCCGTGTGGAAGAAGTGCAGACCGAAGTCCACGAGCGCGCCGGAGGCGGGCTGCCCGTCCACGGTGACGTTGTGCTCGGGCAGGTGCCAGCCGCGGGGCCGGGTGACCACCACGGCCAGCGGGGCGTCCTGGCGCAGCGCGTACACCTTGCCCTCCGGGGACGTGAAGCTCAGGGTGCCCCGGGCGGCGTCGAGCAGGTTGAGGACGCCGTCCACCTGGTTGTGCCAGGTGGGGCTCGAGGCGTCCTCGAGGTCGGCGAGCCACACCTTCGCCCCGGAGTTCAGCGCGTTGATCGCCATCTTGGCGGGGGAGGCGGGCCCGGTCATCTCGACCCGGCGGTCCTGCAGGGCGGGCGGCGCCGGGGCGACCCGCCACTCGCTCTCCCGGATCTCCCGCGTCTCGGGGAGGAAGTCCAGGGTGCCGGTCTCCGCCGCGCGGCGGCGGTGCTGCTCGCGCAGGCCGAGCAGCTCGGCGCGGCGGTCGGCGAAGTTCTGGTGCAGGGCCTCCACGAAGGAGAGGGCCTCGGCGGTGAGGATCTCGCTCGCGCGGTCCAGGCCGGCTGGGGTGGTGAACTCGATGGCCATGGTGGTCTCCGTTCGGTGCTGGGTTCGATGGGCGTCGCCGCCCGCGGTGCTGGGCGGCGACGCCCGATGGTGCGGACTCGGTGGCGTGCTGCTAGCGGGCGGCCACCGGTGCGAGCTGGCGGGTGTCCTGCTGGGCCGCCTGCTGCACGGCCTCGGCCACGGCCGGAGCCACGTGCTGGTCGAAGACGCTGGGGACGATGTAGCTCGCGTTGAGCTCGTCCTCGGCCACGCAGCCGGCGATGGCCTGCGCGGCGGCGACCAGCATGTCGGTGGTGATGTCGGACGCCCCCGCGTCGAGCAGGCCGCGGAACAGGCCCGGGAAGGCCAGGACGTTGTTGATCTGGTTCGGGAAGTCCGAGCGGCCGGTCGCGACCACTGCCGCGTGCTCCGCGGCGACGCCCGGGTCGATCTCGGGGTCGGGATTGGCCATGGCGAAGACGATCGCGCCGTCGTTCATGGCTGCCACGTCGGCCCCGTCGAGCAGATCGGGGGCGGAGACGCCGATGAAGACGTCGGTGCCCACCACCGCCTCCTTGAGCGAGCCGGAGAACCCGGTCTCGTTGGTGTTCTCGGCGATCCACTGCCGGTGCGGGTCGTCGTAGCTCTCCCCGCGGTGGATGGCGCCCTTGCGGGAGCAGGCGACGATGTCCTGCACCCCCTGGGCCTTGAGCAGCTGGATGATGGCGTGCCCTGCGGCGCCCACCCCGGAGACCACGACCCTGACCTCGCCGATCTGCTTGTCCACCACGCGCAGGGCGTTGAACAGCGCGGCCAGGGCCACGATCGCGGTGCCGTGCTGGTCGTCGTGGAAGACCGGGATGTCGAGCTCCGCACGCAGCCGGGCCTCGATCTCGAAGCAGCGCGGGGCCGCGATGTCCTCGAGGTTGATCCCGCCGTAGACGGGTGCCATGGCCTTGACGATGCGCACGATCTCGTCGGTGTCCGTCGTGTCGAGGCAGACCGGCCACGCGTCCACGCCGGCGAACGCCTTGAACAGGGCGGCCTTGCCCTCCATGACCGGCAGGGCGGCGGCGGGGCCGATGTCGCCCAGGCCGAGCACCGCGGTGCCGTCGGTGACCACGGCCACCGTGTTGCGCTTGATCGTCAGCCGCCGGGCGTCCTCGGGGTTGTCGTGGATGGCCATGCACACCCGGGCCACGCCGGGGGTGTACGCGCGGGAGAGGTCGTCACGGTTGCGCAGCGAGACGCGGGGGGTGACCTCGATCTTGCCGCCGAGGTGGATCAGGAAGGTGCGGTCGCTGATCTTGCGCACGTGGACGCCGTCGAGCGACTCGAGGGCGTCGCGCACCTCGTCGCGGTGGGATGCGTCGGAGACGTTGCAGCTGACGTCGACGACGACGTGGCCGGCGTGGGACTCCACGATGTCGAGGGCGGTCACGGCCGCGCCGGCCCGGGCGGCGGCGGTGGCGAGCTCGCTGGTGACGGTGAGGCCCGCCGGGGCCTCCACACGCAGGATCATCGAGTATCCGGGACTGGGCGTGGCCATGGTTCCTCCAAGGGCTGTGGTGCGACCGTTTCAGTCGCATCGTGGAATGAAACTTTCGTATTATGGATATTATGGGAGCCAGCCGAGGTTGGCAAGGATCTTTCGTGACACCTGTCACGGATCCGGCCGCCGACATTTCACCCGGCGCACGAGGCGGCCGGGCTGTACCGACGGGAGATGGCCATGACCACGACGACCGCACGAGCCGGCTCGGGCGGTGTGCAATCGGTGGAGCGCGTGTTCGAGCTCCTCGAGGTGATCACCGCGGCCGGTGGGGAGATGTCGCTCAGCGAGCTCTCCGCCGCCGTGAAGCTGCCGCTGCCCACCATCCACCGGCTGCTGCGCACCCTGGTGCCCTCCGGCTACGTCCGTCAGCTGCCCAATCGCAACTACGCACTGGGTCCGCGGCTGATCCTGCTGGGAGAGGCCGCCGGGCGCCAGTTCGGCTCCGCGGCCCGGTCGCGGCTGGACGAGCTGGTGGCCGAGCTCGGTGAGTCGGCGAACATGGCCGTGCTCGACGGTCAGGAGGTCGTCTACATCGCCCAGGCCCAGTCCAACCGGTCCATGCGCATGTTCACGGAGGTGGGCCGCCGCGCCGACACCCACGACACCGGTGTGGGCAAGGCGATGCTCGCCACCCTGCCGGACGAACGGATCCGCGCCATCGTGGGCGCCGCCGGCATGTCCACGCCCACGCCCAAGAGCATCGGGACCCTCGAGGAGCTCTTCGCGGACCTCGACCGGATCCGGGAGCGCGGCTACGCGATCGACGACGAGGAGACCGAGCTCGGCGTGCGCTGCTACGCGATGGCGGTGCCCGGGGCGCCGACCCCCACGGCGATCTCCGTCTCCGGGCCGGTGTCCCGGGTGGACGAGGAGTTCGGCCGCCGCGCCGTGCCCGTGCTGCGCCGGGCGGCCGAGGCGATCGCCGCCGAGCTGATGCCCGCCACGGCCTGAGCCCCGGTCGCGACGACGACGCCCGCCGGCCCCCGAGGGG
>NZ_JBHVDI010000022.1:0-34610 GCF_042802875.1 Kocuria sp. NPDC057446
GCTCCACGATGTGCGCGGGCAGACGCTCGTTGCTGCCGTACATGAAGTGGTTCTCCATCCGCTCGGAGAACCGGCTCGCCTCGGTCACCCGCCCCACAGCCTCGGCGACCTCACGCACGAGCATCGGAGAGGCCCCGCAGCACACACCGAGGTAGTGGACACCGAGCTCGAGGGCCTCCTCCGCGAAACGCCTGATCTCGTACCGGTTGGTGGCGAGCGGATCCAACGCCGTCGGGAACGTCCGGTGGTGCGGTGAGGCCACGCGGGCCTGCGGATCGGAAAGGTTGAAGAAGGTCGGCTCGCTCTTCGTCGTCCGATACGGCACCGGGAGCGCGGCGACGTGGCACGAGACCGCCTCACGGATCTGCCGCACCCACGGCATCATCGTCTCCGGGCCCCGAAAGCAGTTCATGCCCACGACATCGGCTCCGGCCTGCTCGAGGCGCTGCGCGGTCTCCACCACGCCGATACCGTCCGCCATCTCCTCGAAGGCCATCGGAGCGAGGGTGATGACGACGGGCAACCCGGACCTCTGGGCCACGTCGAGGGCGGCGAGTGCTTCACCGGCGTAGTAGAAGGTCTCCCCGACGATCAGGTCGGCACCCTCGTCGACCGCCCACCCCACCATCTCCTCGAACATCGCCCGCACGCTGGCCTGGCTGCCCGGGTCGGACGGATCCCAGATGTTGGTGTTCGAGATGTTTCCCGCCATCAGGTCACCGGGACGGGCATCGGCAACGCCTCGGGCGATCTTCAGTGCGGATCGATTGAGCGGTTCGAGCAAATCCTCTTTGCCGATGACCCGCATCTTCTCGCGGTGCCCGTTGTAGGTGAATGCCTCGACGATGTCCGATCCGGCGCGCTGGAAGTCCACGTGCAGCGCGCGCAGGGCCTCCGGGTACTCCAGCGCGACCTCCGGAACGAACTCGCCCGCGCTGAGGTATCCCCTCCGCTCCAGTTCAAACAGGAAACCCTCGGCGCAGATGACAGGACCTGCTGCCAGACGCTCGGTCAGGGTGGGTGTAGCGGCCATGCGGCCTCCTCGAATCTCGACCGATGTAAAAGTGAAAGAGCCCGCGCCGTCCTCGACGGACCCCGGCGTCGTGCAGTTAGACGGGAACATACGCACCTGCCCGGTCGGTGGGCTACCGGCTGCCTTCCGCCGTCACATTTCGCCACGGAGTGTCGTTTTGCAGAACGCCCGGGAAACCCCAGCCTGTGGGCGTGGTCGTCCCGTGGCGGTCTCCTGTGATTGCTTCGTGGCGGCACCCACTCCGGCGAATGATGGGAACTGCCGCGAGCGACAAGGCTTGTCCACTCCGGCCGGTCACCGTCAGCGGCGCCGTCGGGCCGACCGAGTCGTGGGTCGTGGTGCCACAGCCTCTGACCGGCGTCCTTGGGAACCTCCGGCCCGGCCAGTATTCCCGTCGATCCTCATGGCGGGCAGCCCCCGTTGCCGAATGCTGCGGGCAGTTCGCGGGGAGGCCGGTCGATCGGGGCGTTCCCGGGAGAGAACTTCAGCCCTCAGGGCCCTTGAGGGCGCTCTCTCATTCCTGGGCGGTTCCACTCACCACCAACTAAGAATGGCCCGCCCGGTCCAGTAAGACCGAGCGAGCCGCAGACACTAGAAGGCGAGTTCTACATGTCCATCACACACACTACCCCACCGCTGTCCCAACCGGAGCAGTCCCCACTCCCCAACTGCTGCCCGATCCGCGCCAGGGCCCCATCCGTCGTCGCCGGGTCCCGCCGGGCCTCTACCGCCATCCGGGTCCCGCGCTCAGGCAACTCGTCCAGGTACTTCCTCGGCGCTCCCATGACTCTCGTTCTTCCGTGGAATGAGAGCCTCCAACAGACCCGTCACGGGACAATCACCTCCACCGCCCGGCGGACCAGTGCCCGGCGCACCGGCCCCACCGGCCACGGCGAGGAGGACACGAACTGCTGCAACTGCTGCTGGTTCATCCCCAGCCGCGCCCCCAACGGCTGCATCGACTTCCGCCGCCCCTCGAGCATCGACCCTTGTTCGTACAGCCCGCCCTTGGCCCACTGGTCCTTGCGGGCCAACGACCCGAACACGTCCTCCACGAAAGCCTCGAGCGCCCCTGGACCTGCTCCATCTCGCCTGCACGAGGCGAAATTAACAAACCCGATCACGGATTAACAGACCTAACGAAGTACTACTAGCTGTAGGAGGGCATGACGTTATTGGCTCGGGCCGGGACATGTGAGGCCGGGGGCTGATCACCACAGGCGGTATGCGGCCGATGGTAATTGAAGTGGTTCACCCACACCCCGATCGCGTCCCGTCGGGCTTGTTCGCTGGCGTAGGGGCGGGCGTAGAGGACCTCGTCGGCCAGCAGCCGGTTGTACCGCTCCACCTTCCCGTTGTGGCGCGGGGTGTACGGGCGGATCCGTTGGTGCCGGCCGGCCAGGGCGAGGACGCAGCGGGTGAAGTCCCGGGCCTTGTAGTTGGCGCCGTTGTCCGTGACCACCCGGTGCAGACGGGTGATGCCGTGGGAGGCGAAGAAGGCTCTCGCCCGGCAGAAGAACCCGATCGTGGTGGTGGCCCGCTCGTCGTCGAGGGCTTCGGTGTAGGCCAGCCTCGAGAAGCCGTCCACGGCCGAGTGCAAGTAGGTGTAGCCGATCTTCGCCCCGGGACCGCGCTTGGCCGCCTTCGCGGCAGCACTGCCGCGGCCATGGGCACGCCAGCCGCCGCCGTCGGGGATGCGCCCGACCTTCTTCACATCCAGGTGGACCATGTGCCCGGGCCACGCGGCGCGGATCCGTCCCGGGGTCCTGCGGGAGTTCTCGCCTGCGGCGGTCAGATCGCGCAGGCGGGAGATCCCGAGACGGGCCAGCCAGCGGCCGACGGTGCGCAGGCTGATCGCCACGGCGCGGTCGACCAGGTGGCGGTCGATGCGCCGCGCCGACCACTTGCGCTTGCGGCGCCAGCGCTCGATGAGCTCCACGACCGCCTCCGGGGTGCGGGTGCTGCTGCGCCGCGGGGTCGAGGGTCGGTCGGCCAGCCCGGCTTCACCTGCTTCGAGGTAGCGGGCCACCCAGGTCGCCACCGTGGGTCGGCTGACGCGGAACTCGGCGGCAACGTGGGCCTTCGGGATGCCGTCGTCGAGGTGACGCAACACCATGCGCAGCCGGCCGGTCGGAGTCAGGGGTGCATTAACGTGGGTCATGAACGGGCTCTCTCGTGCGGACGGACGGTGTAGGAACTTCCATCCTGTGGCGAGGAGCCCGTTCCTCATCTCATCGACGCACCCGTGACAAGAACCTCATGACCCACAACAACTAGCCGCGGACAAGTATTACCGAAACCACATTTCGTCATGACCAGGCGCCCAAACCTGCGGAAGCGTGGCGCAAGTGCTGGAACAGGTCGGCGAGGCCTGTAGAGCTGGAACAGCTAATGGGATACATCATTTATTGCGTCGCCTTCTTATCACCTTAGGTGGCCCCGAGGCGACGGTCGCTCTCTTGCGCATGTCCCTATAAAGGACGTGCATTTTGAGGGCTTGGTCAGTTTCGGGATCGCCCGTGGGAGGTAGCTGAGACGGTTGGACCAACCAGTGATCCATAGATGGGATTGTATTGGGGCGAGTCCGATTTTCTGCCGCACCACCCCACACTTTCGTCCAGTGCAAAGTTGCTACGAGCGGATTAGCCCCCGGATTCTCGCGTATTCGCGCCTGAGAAACATGTTTGGCTAGGCCTTCGAGCTCATCTGCACATGCTGTACACGGACTATACGGGTCGTTTACAATGTCAATTCTGCGAATGTTTTGCCAGCGATTTTTTATTGAATTGAGCCACTCGGCAAAATGATGTTCGGCATGGTCCGAATTGGAGGTGCGGCCCATGTCAGCCGAATTCCAATTTAGGACCTCCAGTTTACTTGGATTTTGAGGGAGGAATACGGCGCCACCGCGTTGTCGAGGACCAGCACCCGCCCCTCCATGTTCCTTGCGGACCTGATAAACAAACGACTGCCCTGTTACAGTCTTATGTTCCTCCGGATCAACCGCTCCCAGCGCATTACCACCTGGCTCGGACCCCTCGTCGAACCATATGGTGGCGCGAACGTGCATTTGTGGCTTCGGTGCCGTTGATGACAGGTCAGCCAACACGATAGCTGGACTCGCTTCCCCAACAATCTGGAGCCTATCGTTTTTGCTTTCGAGCCGCAGACCATGAAGTCCCACCGGAGAAAGTTCAGAGAGTACTCCCGCTAGCACTTTCTTAATATTGGCAGGAGTTGCCTGATCCTCCAGCTTGGCGTCAATCTGTTCCAATGCAAGGCCCAGAACGCCATTATCATTATTGGCGGTCGGAGAATCGATCTTCGGTTCCTTGCCTAACGCCCCACCAATTAGCTTCCCGGCGACCTTGACGAGCTTGACCGCCTGGTTGATCACCCAGTCGATCGCCGTGTTGACCGGCTTCCGGGCCTTGTCGATGACCCCCCGGATCGTCTTGCTGATGTCCCCCAGACCGAGCAGCCCGGCCAGAAACCCGATCGCCACGGGAACCGCCTTGGCCAGGGCCTCCTCTACGAGTTTCGCGGCCACACCGATGTTGCCCTTTGCGATTGCACCCACAGAATCGAGAACCGCGTTGATGAGGGCGGCAATCTGCGAACCCCGGTTGATGAAGAACATGACGATGTCGTAGATCGCCTTGCAGGCCTTGAAGAAGGCCGATGCGGGGTTGAGCAGGCCGATGAGCCAGGTGATGCCCGCGACGATGACCTTCTCCCGGATGAACTCGAAGATCGCGTCCAGGACCATGGATTTCAGCTCGAGGACCTTGTCCTTGATGAACCGCCACAGCCCCGGGACGCCTTCGGTGAGCAGGATCTTGAAGACCTCAGCGGCCTTCTCCAGTCCGGCGACTACGGGCTCCCCGACGATCTTGACGGCACGGGCCCGGAAGTTCGCGTAGGTGAGGCCGAGCACCTGCAGGACGATGCTGACGATGCCCTGGAGGTCGAAGTTCTCCGGCATGGTCAGTCCGGCGCCGGCGAGCGCACCGAAGAGCCAGTCCATGAGGCCCTTCTTGAGGTGCTTGCCGATGTTGGCCATGAAGTTCTTCAGGCCGGCCATGACTCCGGCGACGAGGTTGGACAGGAACCCGATCGGGTCCGCGATGATGTCCCCGACGACGTCGGCGGCCTTGGCCAGCACGCTGAGCAGCATGTTCTTGAACGCGAGGATCTTCTGGACCAGGCCCACCGTGGCGTCGTAGATGCGGTCCCACAGGGACTTGTTGGCGTTCCGGAGCTCTTCCTCCTTCGCGGACATCCGTTCGTAGGACTCCTTGTACTGCGTGGTGAGGTTCTCGATCAGGGCGTTCTTGCGGTTGTCGATGCTCTCGGTCATCGCGCTGAACTCGGACGAGACCTTGGCCAGCGCTTCCTCACCGAAGCTCTTGACGCTGTCGTCGAGACCCGCCACGAACTCCTGGACGGCACGCTGTCCGTCGACCACGCGCTTCTTGGCCGCTACCAGCTTGCGGTCCACGCAGTCGGAGACCTTGTTGATGGCGACGTCGACGTGGAGGAAATACTCCTCCCGCGCCTTCTTCAGGGACTTCGTGATGTGATCCCGCCAGTCGTCGCCCCAGGTGGTGGCCCAGGTCAGGGCACCTCCCTTGGCTTCCTCGAAGGTCTCGCCATAAGCCTTCTCGGCCGAGGCAAGACCCTCCCCGAAGATTTGGGTTGCCTCGGTCTCCATCTCCAGCAGGACCGTCTCGACGGCAGCACGCGTGTCGTTCTTGATGCGGTCGATCGTCTCCGTGATGCGCTGGCGCTCGGCCTCGTCCTTGGACTTGGTGCCCACCTGCTGGCCGGCGACCGTCCCGATGGCCGCGGACCGCGCCCCCTGCATCGAGGACAGGCCACCGGCGAGGGTTTCTCGGGCCCGTCCGGCCGCCGACTCCCGTTGTCCCGCTTCCGCAGTCCGGTAGGCCGGAGCGGCTTGGGCCTCGTGGGCTTCGGCCTCCGATCGGGCCTGCAGGGTCTGGGAGAACTCCGGCTCGTTGCCCTTCTCGAGGAGCTCCTGTGAGACTCCGGCGTCGGCCATGGCCGTATCCGTGGCCTTGCGGTCCTCGGAGTAGTCGAGCCGTGCCGCCGGCAACGGTGCCGGCACCACCGGTGCCGCGGACACCGGTGCCGGCGGGTCGCCGACCTGTACGGGGACCAGCGGATCCGGCGCCCGGTCCGTACCCGGGGCGGGCGGCGCCTCGGCCGCTCCCGCGTTCATCAGAGGACCGACCGCGGCGTCCTTCTGGGTGGCGAGTGTTCCCTGCAGGACGTTGCTGGCCTTCCGCCCGCCGCCCGAGACCAGTTCCTCAGCCTCCTCCTCGGTCTTCGGCTCCGGAGTCGCTTTGTCGATCGCCTCCCGCAGCTTGGTACGGAACGTCGACTTGTCCACTTCGGAGGTCTGTTGCTGCGCGGCGTCCAGGTTCTTGACCGTGTTCTCGGCCGCGGACCTCTGCTGTTCCGTGGCCGGTTGGATGGCAGCCGCCTGAGCGCTCCCCACCACGGATCCGGCCGGGGCGTGCGAGGCCGCCTTCGCGGCGCGTCGACGGAGGGCCGCCACTGCCGGGGCGACCGCTTCCTCGGCGGCAGGTGGTTCTTCGACCACGGGCGCCGGTGCTTCGGTCGCCGGAACGGTGGCAGGTTCGGCAGCAGTTTCCGCCCCGCGTGCTGTGACGGGTTCGGCCGCGGGGCCAGTGGCGGGTGTGCCCTCGGCGGCGACGACGGAGGCGGCCGGCGCCGTTGCAGGCTCGACCTCGGGGACGACCGCGGGAGCGCCGGCAGCCGGCTGCCCGGCGGACGGGATCGGGGCCTTGCCGCCACCTACTACCGCGCCCTCCGATGTGGGAGAGCTGGTTTTCATCCGCACGGCCGGAGCCATCGATGCAGCAGGCGGCGGGGCACCGCCCGTTGGCGCTGCTGTCGACGGTGGCGGGGCGGCCGGCCGTGGGGGTCTGTCCGAAGAGGAGACCCGGCCGGCCATCGACCCGCCGTCCAGCAGGGCAGAGACACCCCGGTTGCCCAGTCGCCGGCGCAGGTCGGCCGGGGTCGGACGTGCCGCTGCCCGCCGGGGCGGCACCGGAGCCGCCCGGCGGATGTCTGCGCTGCTTCGACGAGCAGGTGTCTCGCGTGAGGAGGCCATTGGTCAGGGTCTCGGTCGTGGTGTGCTTCTACTGTGGCTCGGGGGTTTTGGGTGGGGCCACTTCCTTTTCCTTTTCCAGGGCGCCTACCCGTTGGATCAAGCCGTTGATCTCGCAGAGCACCTCGACGGGTTTCACCCAGCGCCGGACATCCGCATTGATCCCCACAATGCCCTGCGGCGAGTTGCCCTCCGTGCCATTGACCCTTTGCTTGAGATTGACAGCTCCGAGCAGAACCCAGTCGCTGTTGCAGGAGCAGCTGCACTCCTGGAGGACAGAGCACCAGTCCGTGTCAGCGCTGGCTTGCTCGACGGCGGCCCCACCCCGGGGCTGCGCCTTGTCGGAGGTGTCGGCGCTCTCCTTGAAGACATTGTCGAGTTCCTCGAGGCGTCCGCACACGCTCCCAGACAGGCTGTCGAGTTGTTGGCGCGTGAAGGCTTTGACCAGGGCCCGGTCGCGAACCCTGGTGCAGCATTCCTCGGCCTCGTCCGAGGAGCAGCCGCACGGCTGGCTGCCATCCTCGTCCGAGGTGGTCCGCCGCAGGGCGATGAACACCGGACTCGGCAGGTCGTCGGGCGAGCAGGGATCGGGGTCGAAGTCAAGGTCCACCGGGCACGTCAGCTCGATGGGGAATCCGCGGCAATCCACCGCCAGCCCCCGATCGACCCGCACCACCCACGGTGGTTCGCCCTTGAGCTTGGTGACGGGGTTCAGCCCCAGCCCGCAGACCACGCCGCAGCCGAAGTACGACCGCAGGACCGACTGGAGGAGCGACACCGGATACTGCGACGCCGTCTCCAGATCCTCGGCGGACACGACCATCCCGTCGTGGAACTTCGCACTCTCCAGCCCCGTGGCCTTCTCCTTGTAGGGAAGCTCGGATCTGGTCGTCTTGGTCTTCATGGGAATCACGCTCCGTCTGGTTGTCCGTCGGTGACCGTGCTCTGTTCGGTCGTGGTCTGCTCAACGTGTCGGTCGTATTCAGCCTCGTCCCGGTGGTGGGGGCCGACCTGGAACGACGTGATCAGATCGCCTCCCGGTCTGGCCTGGCATGAAACCCCGCAGTCGATTCCGATCGGCCGGGCGTCGAGCATCCGCCCGCAGTCGTCCCGCAGCAGCTGGCCACGGATGGTCACCTCGACCCGAATGCCGTGGAAGAGGTTTGACTGCTTGCCCGTCACCTCGGACGGAACCCAGTCATCCTGGTCGGGGACCAGACGCGCTCCTCGGATCTTCCCGTCGCGCTCCAGTGGGACGAGCTTCGCAAGCGGCATCCGATAGTTCCTCCAGGAGGCGTCGCCGTCCTGGTAGAAGACCGTGATGAAGATGCTGGCTTCGTGGATCGATTTCGCGTCGAGAGGCTTCGTGAACCACACCTCGAACCCTGTGCTGTGCTCCGTCACCCGGCGGGCAAAGTCATCCCAGGGGACCCGGACCTTCCAGTCCTCGTGGATCCAGTCCTGCCAGGAGATCTCCTCCACCCGCGGGAGGTCGGCGTCGCAGCAGCGCGTGAGTTCGTACAGCAGCGGATTGCGGTAGACGAGAGGACGGACCGTGACGACCTCCGGCGGCGTGTCCGGGCAGAAGCCGTAGCGGGGGTCGCAGTCCCGCGCCCTCTCGTCCTCTCCGGCCAGGTCGCAGATCGTCAACCGCGCCAACGGCACACCGACCTCGGGAACGGGATCGTAGTCCCACCCGTCCTGACAGGCATCGCGCGTCGGCCCCGGTGTCCTCGAGTACCAGTCGACGTCAGGACTTTCCCGCACACTCGCGGCCCTCAGAAGCAACCCGCCGTTCCTCCGGTGCAGGTATTCGCCGTGGCTCACGCACCGTTCCCAGGGGTGGTCCGGGCAGTCGCAGTTGTCGTCCCCGCAGTCGGGATCCAGGCTGAAGACCACGCCCTCCTCCGTCCACGGGGGGCGGTGCCGGGCAGAAGAGCAGCAGTCGTCCTGGTCGGGAGTCCGGACGGCGTAGTGCGCTGTGAGAGTGTAGGCGCCGGCCTTCATGGGGAGTTCTCCGACAATGTCATCCATACCGAGCCGCCCCTGCTTCCAGACGAGCATGCGCCCATGCCGGTCCAGGGCGAGACCGTCCCCCAGTTCGAGATGGCCGTGCCGGAGATCCAAGGATCCGTCGCCGCAGACCGACAGTCCGTATCCGATCACCACGCCGTAGCCGTGGACGGCTCGGTTGAGGATTCGTTGGCGGTCGAGCTCGTCCTGCAGCCCGAGATTGAGCTGTTCCGCGGTCAACTTCTGCCGTGGCGTGAAAAGCGGTCGGCGGGACCAGGCCTGCCGGTCCTCCCCGTGGTGAGTTTTCATGGGTTGCTCCTTCGAGGTCACAGCAATCGAGGTCCGGTGGCCGGACGGGCACCGCGGTCGAGCACGGCCAGGCGGTTCTCCTCGGGCAGCGGCCATCTGCCCAGGCGCGTCGTGGTGCCGAGTCGCTCGCGTGCCGATCTGCCCAGTCGTGAGCCAGCCGGCACGTTTTCAGCACCTTTTGGGGTGCCGTCCGAGCCGAGCCGGAAATCTTCGTCCAGACGGTCACCGGACTTGGAACGTTTACCCGACCACCGGATCCGGAGCCGGCAGTGCGCGGGGACGAACGTGTCCAACAGACGGTCGAGCGCGGCTTGGGGGACAGGGTCGTCAACACCGTTGTGAAACGTGATCGTCACGGTGCGTGCCCTCCGGGCGAGCATTACCTGGTAGTCGGGGCACGCCGGCCCCAGTCGGGACTCTCCCAGCACCATCGACCCTGTTCGGGTCGGCAGGGGCAGCCGGCCCAGCAGCACGGTGTCGATCCCGAGCCGGGACGGACCGGCACCGGTTGAGGCGGGGTTGCCGACGCCCAGGAACCAGCCCGCGGGATCGTCGGACGAGTCGGTGACCGTGACCTCCCCCTCGGTCGCGATGCCCAGGACCTTTTCGAGCCCCGCCCTGGTGCCGCGGGCATCCAGGATTCCGGGGGCCTGGGCCAGGAGCTCTCGTCGAACACGGGGCGTGAGTTCTCCGAGGGGAGGGAACCCCAGCCAGCCGAGGAGGTAATCGGTCCACTCGTCGGACGCCGTGTCCGGACTGATCCGGTCGGGCAGGGCGTCCAGCGTCTCGTCGATGCCGTCGAGGAGGACCTCGTAGGGTGCCAGGACCTGACGCAGGGCCTCGACGCCGCGGGGATTTTCCTGGTAGATCGCGGGCAGATGATCCAGGTACGACGAGTTGGGATAGTGGATCCGCAGACCGGTCAGTGCCGGCGGCGCGCCCCCGGCGGCCGTGCGCAGGTCGATGCGCAGCCACAGCGTCGTGTCACCCACCGTGTTGAGGAGTACCGCGTGGCGCCGGGCGGATCCGTCGGATCCGCGGAACATCGTGGCGGGCGAGCGCCACGGCAGGGCCTCGTCCAGAGCCTCGGCGGAGCGGAGCGTGCCCGGCAGACTCAGTATCCGTGCGATCGGCTCACCCGGCCGCTCCATGTCCGCCGCGAACCACGTCACCGACATGGTGGTTCCCGGTGGCAGCTCCGCCTCGATCTCCGCTCGGTCCCAGCCGGAGCGGGGGCGTCGGGGGGACACCAGCGCAGGGGTGACGAAGGTCGCCCAGTGCGCTGCGTCGGCGTCGGTGTCAGCGGTGAGTTCTGCCACGCCGTGAGCGCAGGACAGGACCAGGCCGTCCGGGCAGCCCGCCAGGGCCGTGGGCCGGCCCAGTCGCTCGGGCACGTCGATGATCTGGTGGTTGTCCACCAGACCGGACAGCCGATCGACCTCCTGGAGCACGATCACCGTGGCGTCCCGGCCGAAGCCCTCCGGGACAGTGACGAGATGGACCCGGTCCGCCGGTCCGATCGCCAGCAGTGTCGTGCCTCTTTGATGGACCCTGTCCAGGACAACACGACGCAGCGGCGTACCCGTGCCGACGTCGACCACCATGAGTTCACCGGAGGCCTCCGGATCGAGGGCGAGGACCTGCCTCCCGTCGTCCGAGGCGTCGACCACGAGTCTTTCGGCCGTTACGGCCTCCAGCGATACAGGTTCGCGGCAGGTCCGGCCCCAGCAGTCGACGTGCCGCAGCCGCCAGTTGCCGTCGTCGTCCGATTCGGCGACCCAGAGACCGTCCCGGCCGTCTCCCGCGGCATCGGACAGTCGCCACCTTGCGAGGGGCCGCGACGGGGAGAGCCGCTGCAGGGTGGCCGCATCGTGGCGAAGAAGACCTTCCTCGGCGACCGTCCACAGAACGCTCCGTCCCGCCACCAGGCGCCGCGCCGTATGGACCCCGTGCAGGGCCCCGAGTCGGATCGCCACACTCTCCGACGGCCACCACCGCATGACGGTGCCGGTGTCCGGCTGCAGCCACAGCAGCCGGCGGTGGGCGTCGAAGGCCGGCAGGAGGCGTCCGTCGGGCGAACCCGTATCCGGTAGGGGCCGGACACCCAGCCGCTCGGGAACGACGAGACGGTCGCCGCGCACCTGGAGCCCGTGCCGTACGCCGGCCTGCCAGTGGGCTCCGGTGCAGAACTCGTAGGACTGTTTTTTCGTCTCGGGCATCAGTCCCACCTCCGCTGTGTCAGCGCCGTACGGGCCAGTCCACCAGCCGGCGACTGGTCAACAGTGACCTTCCCCGCCACCACGACACCGTCCTGCGGCACCACGACCGGGCCGTCGCCCAGCAGCTGCCCGGCGGCCGCCATCCGGACGACGGGCACGGTGGCCACGTCGTCGATGTCGGCGGCGACCGACAGGACGTCGGAGACGGTCAGGTCGCGTCCCAGCGGCCACGGTGGGACGTCATGGTCCAGTTGAACGACGGCGAGCCGGTGCGCGACGGCCTGTTCGACGGCGGTCCGCACCGCCGGGAAGGACGCCCACGGCTTCGTGGTGACGGTGATCTGCAGGTCGACCATGACGATGGTCGGACCCTGCACCACCAGCCGTTCGCCGAGGATTCGCCGGCGCTCCAGGTGGGTGGCCACCTCGCGGACATAGACCGCGGGCACTCCCGCCGGCGCGTCGGCACTGGTCTCAGCCGTGGACGGTGAGAAACCGACGGGTGCGACGACCAGTGTTCGGACCCCGTCCACCTGTCGTCCGGGCAGGCGAGGGTCGAAGCGGGAGATCACCTCGGCTCGTCCGACGGCCAGGCCGGGCAGCGCGCTGGCCGCCCGAACCACGTCGTCGTCCGTCACGAGTGCCTGACGGCGCAGGGCGGCGGTCCGGGCCCGAGCCACGAGCTCGGCGGCCGAGGTCCGATCCCGGCCCCCGGTGAACCCGTGCCGGTTATTTCCGTAGTCTGACATGAGATCGGTCAGGGTCGGCACCTGCCAATCGAGTTGCGCACGGACGTTCCCCTCGGCGCCGGCGGTGCGGGTGAGACCCGTGTGCCCGATCCACGCCCCGGGCGGTGGGCACCGCCCGTTGAGGCCGTTGCCGAACAGCAGGTGGTCCGCGTGCACTTGCACATGCGGGTCGTCCGGCGCCGAGGTGCGGAGGTCCTCGGTGACCGTCCACGTCTCCCTGTCCACGGTGACCTCGAGCAGTTCTCCTCCTGCCCGGCCCGGTACCGCCGTCAGGTCCCCGGTGATGAGGTCGATGCGCTGGTCCGGCTCGCCGGTGCCGGACTTCGGGAATGGTGCGGCGTCGGACTGCTCCCACTGCACCAGGGGAAGCACGTTGACCGCGATGGCCCGCACCCGGGGGGGTCGAGGGAAGAACCCGCGGTCGAAGGAGATGCGCAGCTCCGATTCCGCAGCTCCAGGTGCCGCCGGAGGCATGTCGAGAACGACCTCACCCGACCTCGCCATCCCGAGGGTTCCGTCGTGCTCGGTGGGCAGTGCGGTCCAGCGACCCTGGCCGCCTTCCCGGTACTCGTACCGCACCGGGCCCCACGACGGCCCGTCCGGGGTCGGCGCCGGCCCCGGTGGCGGGACGACGTCGAACCCGAACGACACCGAGGCGCGGTGGTCTCCTCGCCCCAGGGGTCGGTCGAACCGCAGCGTCACGGTGCTGAGCGGGCGGGCGTGCTCGTCGTGGAAGTTCCAGGTCGTGCCGTCCAGGTCCGTCTCCGGCGCGGGCAGGTCCCGCCCATCCACGGTGCGGTGGCCACCCACGAGCCGGGCGGGGGTGAGGTACAGCGCCCGGTCCAGGACGAACGGCAGGGTCGGGCGCGCGCGGCACACCACAGGGGTGTCACGCGCGACGAGGCGGCCTTCGGAAACGGCTCCGGACGGCCAGACCAGGCCCCGCGCCGGGATGGGCCCTTCAGGGTGTTGTCCGAGGAGCGCCGCGAAGGACCTGCGGTGGCGGCTGCCGACGAATCCGGCGCGGTACACCTGCTGGTCGACGATCCATGCCAGCAGGTCGAGCAGCGTCATCCCCGGATCGTGCAGGTTGTGGTCGGTCCAGTCGGCTGCATGACGGGGGATCTGGGACCGTCCGAGCTCGACCAATTGCTCGAAATCGATGTTGTCGAGGGCTGGAACGAAGTCGCCCGGGTTCTCGGTCATGATGCGATCCCTTCACCGCTGACGGTCACCGTGATGGCGGCGGCCTCGGCGCAGACCATCCCGTCCGGGGGCACCTCTCCCACCGGTGCACCTCCCGGCCCCGTGATACGAGCCTCGGCGATGCGCTCGATCCCGGGCACCCCGTGGAGAGCCCGCAGCAGATCAGTGGTGGTCGCCCGGCGACCGAACGGCCATCCGGAACCGGTGGGGCCGCCGTGCTCCGGGTCGAACAACGCCACGAGGCGTTCTCTGGCGGCCTGCTCCACCTCCGCCCAGGACTCGGGTCGGGCGATGAGCTGCACGGCGACCTCAACGGGCACGTAGCCGGGCCCGTCAACCGTCACGGCATCTCGGTCCAGACCGCCCCAACCGACCTCGCGAAGATAGTCGACGACGGCGTTACGCTGGGCGTAGGTCGGCTGTGGACGGCGTGTGGTCCGGTCCCGGACCACCACCGAGACCCGGAGGGGCCCTCCGGGAACGTCCGGGCGCAGGCATCGGGCCCTGAGGATGTTGCCCGCGGAGGCGGCCACCAGATCCTCGACGTCTGCGGGCGCCACGGCACGTCCGGCGTGCCGCAGCTGGTGCGGTGCCGTGGCGAAGACCGCGTCGGGCGGCGGGGAATCCGCGCCGCCGGCGGTTCCCAGGGGGAGGACCGCCGTCTCGACCCCGGCGACGGCGCTGGTCAGCTTCGTCTCGATCCATGCTGGAACGTTGCCCACCACTCCCCCGCCCTGCTGGTAGGAGAAGCAACGGATGCTGTCCCTCCCGGCGGGTGGAATCCGCCCCGCTCGGTCGTCCCCGAAGGTCACGCGTCCCGTGGTCGGTTCGAGGACGTAGACGCGGGCGTCCCTGTCCTGGCCGATGAGGCTGTCGACGCGTTGCCAGAGCACCCAGGTGCCCGGTGCACCCGGGAAGTCTCTTACGAAGGCCTTCGTTCGCGCATCCGCCGACGTCTCGCGCTGTTGGCGGTGCTGATCCTCCAGCGTCATGCTTTCCTCCTCGCTGAGGTCCTCACGCACGCGGAGCTCGACGCTGTCGGGGAGCACCGGCACTGCGGACAGGAAAACAGTGGTCGCCGGTTCTCCCGCGCTCGAGCCCAGGACCTCGTTGCCCATGGTCGTGGCGTGGCTGACGCGCACCGCGTTGGGCAGCAACGAACGCACCACTGGCGCCCATCCGACGTCCGCGCGTCTGGGTTCCGTGCCGGCGTACGGGTCATTCCCGGCACGGAACCGGAGCCAGATGCGGTCCTTCCCGAACAGCCGCAGCGGGACCGGTGTCCGGTCCAACGACAGGCGGATCAGACCCGTACGGCGCATCGACGCGGTCGCGTCATCGACGGCCACACGGTGCCAGCCGTCCGGGGTCAGGACATCGACGTCCACGGTCCCGCGACCGGGCTGGTCCTCGGCGTCCACGAACAAGGTGAAGGGCCCTGCCTCGACCGGCCCGGTCAACCCGGCGAACAGCGCGCGGCCTGTGTCGCCGGGGACGCCGAGCGCCGCCGCACCCTGGAACAGCTCGAAGGTCGCCGTGGGGACCGTGGCGGCCTGCGTCTGGTCCAGGAGGCCGCCGTTGTTCTCCACCAGGACGGACTCGGGCAGCGCTGGTTTCGGACCGGAGAACGACGCCTCGACGGAGACGATCTCGGGCGGGTTGAGCTCCGAGGTGTCCACGACGACCGTCTGCGTCGTGGTGGAGCCCTGTTCCACGCTGGTCACCCTGTAGGTCGGCCGCCCATAGTCGCCGCCGATCAGTCGTGCCCGGATCCAGTAGGCTTCCTTACCCCCGATCTCCGTCGTCGTGAGGTCGGGAGGAACTTTGAACGTGATGTTGCCGGTGGCGGACAGATGGCCTGTGCCGTCGACGAACCCGGCGACGAGCTTCTGCCAGGCCTCGCCGTCGAAGTACTCCCAAGACAGCTCCGGATTGCGGTAGTCGCGCGCCCGCGCCAGGTCCCCCCACGAGAGGTCTTCGGCGATGACCGCCAGCGTGGCGTTGGGCGGCTGCGCCTCCCACGGCTCTGCCAACTGCGCCCACACCCGATCGCGGCTGCTCACGCTGCGCAGGACCGGCTGGCCCCGTGGCACGGCCGGGGCCGGAAAGTAGAGCTTCCCGGCAATGCTCTCGGCCCTGAGCCGAGCGAGGGTTCCGAGGTTGCCGGTGGTGACCTCCTGGTCCTCCGTGTGCCGGTCGGCGACGTGGTACTGGAACGAGTCACCCGCCACGGGGGCATTCAGGGTGGCGACTCGGTTCGGGTCCAGGCCGGTCACCGCATAGCTGGCCTGCCCGATGACGATCCGGGAACCGACATGGGTGTATTCGTCGTCCTTCGCCAGCTGGAGTCCGTCAGGGGCGTTCGCCCCGTCCCGTCGCGGACTCTCCGGGTCGACCGGCTCGAGAGGAACAGGGCGGGCCCCGGAGAACGTCCGGGCCCGGCGCTTGCCGTCCACCTCGGTCTGGTGCAGGCGCAGGAAGCGGATGCTGTCTCCGGCGGCGAGAACCGACGGGTCCGTCTCGTAGACCCGGAGATACCGGTTGTTGCCCTCCGAGACGTAGATCCTGGCAGTGACGTCCTCGAGGTTCACTTCCCTCGAGGAGCCGGGATCATCGAAGTCCTTTGCGACGTAGAGCCGGTCCGGTGCCCAGATGCCCTCGCTGCGCATCTCGACGTGGTCGTGCAGGAAGTATTCGATCATCCGGGGCGGAGACAACCGGGCCCGGAACAGCCGTTCGCCGGTCCCAGGCAACAGAACTTCCCCTCGTGGGCCCTCCGGTCCGTCCGCGGACCGGACGAGATACGGCCGGGACGACGTCGCCGGCCCCGGGAGGCCCGCAGTGGTGGCGGTATCACGCCACTGCCAGATCACCAGTTCCATGCTGGAGGCCACCGATCCGACGACGCCGACGACCGCGGGAAATCCTGCGACGCCGCGAATGTTGGGATGGGTGTGGAGAGCCGAGTTCGGGGTCAGGCCGATACCGCGCGCCGTTTCGATGGAGTTGACCTCCAGGCCACCGCCGACGGCCGGCGCCAGATCGAGTCCGCAGAGGCCTTCCTGGAGGCCGTCTTCTGACGCCGTGGTGAAGGCCACCCATACATGCTCGGTCCCGTCACCGGCGACGTAGCGCGTCGCCGCGGGGACGACCTCCGGGTGGGCCTCCGGGACGACCGCCTGGTCGTCCCCAGCCGGCTTCTCCGCAGGGGTCCACCCCACCGTGAAGCCCTGCGTCCCCGGATCGGATGCCAGGGACCCGATCCAGAGGACCCCCTTGTCATCACGCACCAGCACCTCGAGCGCCTTAGGCCTGCGGGGCCAGTCGGATCCCTGGACGGGGTGCAACGACGAGCCTGCGGAGAGCAGGGGCTTCCTCCCGGTGGGGTCCAGGTCCTTGACGCCGACCCACGGGTCGGTGTCGGGGGGACGCCCCTCGCCGTTCAGTACGCACGTGTGGAGAACTCCGTCGCCGACGTCGACCAGCACCACCGGGCTGGCCTCCATCGTGTCCGGGGCGGCGGCGACCAAGAGCTTGCCCAGGCGCTCGTTCACCGGTGTCGTCCGCCGCTCGAGACGGTGCCACGCCTCCGGCACCCTCAGCGCCGGGGAGCTCTCCGCATGCTGAACGATGCCCGACCACCATCGTCCCTCCCGGTCCTCCAGCACCACCAGGTCCGTTTCGTTGTAGCGGGCCACCGCCACCGGTGGACGGGTGCCGAGGACCACCCTTTCGCCGTCGCCGTCCATCACGACGGTCTCCAGCCAGCGCGGGCCGGCCACGTTCTGGACGATCGCCTGCAGATAGCCGTTGCGGCTGACTCCATACCCGTGCCACGACACCGCAGTGGGTGCCCCGGAATGCTGAGTGGCCACCCCGAACGACTCCATCGACGAGTCCGACAGTCCGAACCTCAGGGTCACCGTCGCGCCCTTCTTGCTCAGGGCCTCCGGGGCCGCGAGCGCGAAGGTGTCGAAGCGGACCGGCTCGGGGCCGAACGGGTGGAACCGTCCGGTGGTGGCCAGCGGCGTCCCGTTGTGGGCTGCATGGAGGATGGTTCGGCTGCTGCCTTGGCCCGTCGGCGATCCTTCGGCGTCCGGGCTTACGGTCGACTCGGTGTCGTTCACTTCGGCTGATGCCACCGTGATGCGGAGGTTCGCCGCAGGTTTCGTCGCGCTGGTCCGGCCGTTGATCGGTGTGCGGAGCCGGGCCCGGAGCCAACGGTTCTTGTGCCCGCCGACCTCGGTCTCCTCAACGGTGCCGGACCAGGCCTTGCCCAGCCGGAGGCGGGATCCGCGCACGCCGAGGAGGTCAAGGGCGTGCCACGTCGGTTCTTTCTCCGGCTCGCGCGTGCCGAACAGTGCGAAGTCGACGTCGAGCGCGCCCAGTTCCCCGGCAAGGGACTCCGGCGAAAGGTCGATCGTGATGGTGGCCGGCTGCTTCAGATTGAGGAGTTCGGCGTGCCCGACGTGGAACTCGTGACGCTGGACGTTCCTCAGGTCGAAGGCCCGGAACTGCGTGACTCGGGTCGCCGCGTCCTCCGCGTTCGCCGGTGCCTCGAGGGCATCCACCAGGGTCACGAGGCCGTTGTCCTTTTCCTCCTTGACTCGATACACGAACCGGCCGATCTCCAGCAGGTCCTGTTCCTGGAGCCCCGCGAGCGGACTGAGTTGGACGGTCTGGCTCCCGGAACCCGAAAAGGTGACCAGTGTGTAGTTGTCGGCCCAGGAGGTGGGGGGCTGCGCGGAAGTGACCTGGGCCGGGGCTCTGTCGATCCTGTCTGTGGACGGGTCGGCTGAATACAGCTCGGCGATGCCTCCAGGGATCAGTCGGATGCGGGACTCGGTCTCGAACGTGACCTGCTCACCGTCCGCCGTGGTCGCGGACACCTGTGTCCGAGCCGGGGCATGAACAGGAGAGGTAAATTTCGGGCCAAGAACCAGGACGAGCACACCGGTGGCGGGTCGGGGCGGCCCCGGCGGCAATCCCAGGAAGTCGAAGAAGGCGAGGGCGTCCCGTCGGGCGCTGCCGTCGAGACGAACGGTGGACTGCTCCGCCAGGCGAGCGCCGATCCGCAGCAGCGCGTGTCCGAAGTCGTCGCGGTCCTTGGACGGCCGCCACAGCGGCGCGAGGGCCTGTGCGTACTGCTCCAGCTCGGCGCGGAGCTCCGGGCCACGCCGTGGATCGGTCAGGGGGTGGGCTCCGGCTTCGAGGCGCGATCGGTCGGTGCTCATCGATTTGCCGATTCCCTGAAATAGAACGGATACACCAGGTTGCCCGGCTGGTTGGTCGCCCGGATCCTGTAGTCGATGTCCACATCGAGGTGGCCCAGATCGAGGTTCCGTGTTCCTACTCTCACGTCGAGAACGTCGATCCGGGCCTCGTAGTCGCGCAGTGCCTCGCGCACAGTGGACCCGATTTGTGTCATGACCTGCGTGCTGATGGCGGCGAAGGCGAGGTCGTGGATGCCGCACCCGAATCCCGGACGCATGACCCGCTCGCCCTTCGAGGTGCCGAGGATGATGCGGATGGACTGCTGGATGTCCTCCTCGTGGGACACCGGCTCAATCAGTCCCCGGGCCCGGGAGATCGTCACCGGAAAGGCCCAACCGGTGCCGAGGAAATCCCTGCCCAACTCGTCGTCGCGTTCCATGGTTATCCGATCAGTACCGTCGGTTCACCCGAGAGAACGGCGTTGGGTGGACCTACTTCGACGATCTGGTCCCCCAGCCGGGCCGCGGGCAGTCCTCCGATCAGGACGGTCGTGCTGCCCACCGCAATGACCCCGCCGACGTGCGGCTTGGGGCCGTCGGACAAGGGGCACGTGTGCGTGTCGCTGCCGGCCCGCCAAGCCGGACGCCCCCCGATCAGGACGGTGGGACATCCAGGTCCCACCGTCAGGGGTGATCCGTGGGCCGTGGGGTCCCCGACCCGTGCTGCTGGTTTTCCCATGGTCTCTTCCTCACCGACGCTTCCGACGTGTCTGTTGCTCTTGGTCCGGCGTGGGGTCGCCTAGTTGATCTGCACGACCGACCCCTTGATCTGCAGGGTTCCGGAGGAGTTCAGGCTCATCGTTCCGTTGGCACGGATCTCGATCTGCGTGGCCTCCAGCCGCAGCATCTGCCCCGCCTTGATGGTGATCGTGTTGTCCGTGGAACTGATCGTGATGGTGTTGTTCTTGGCGTCGTCGATCGTGATCTTGTCCTGGTCCAGGGCCAGCCGTTTCCCGTCGGCCAGTTTCACTTCGATCTCGGGTGAGGACTGGTCGTCGTTGAACCGGATCTCGTGCTTCGAGCGGCTTCTGAACAGTCGCGTGTTGTTCTTGCCGTCGTCGTTGTTCTCCGGCGGAGGGCTTTTTCCGTTCCAGAGAGCGCCGAGGACGTAGAGGTGGGACGGGTCCCCCTGCTCGGCGGCAACCAGCACCTCGTCGCCGATCTCGGGCAGGACGTACAGTCCCCTGCCGTTGCCGGCCATGGGCATGGCAGCCCGCGCCCAGAAACTCGTGTCGCCCTCCGGTTGCCAGGGCAGCCGGACGCGCACCCGTGCCAGGCCCTCCGGGTCCTTGTTGTCCGTCACCTCGCCCACCGCTACTCCGGTGAGGAAGCCGTCCGACTCCCGCTCTGCCGAGCTGGTCTGGTCCCACATCGTCCCGGTCATCAGGGCCCCTCCTTCTTGGGCTCGAGCGATTTCTCTTCGACTTTGAAGGTGGTCCGATACCCGCTGCCGTCGATCTTGTGCGTGGCCTCGGTGACGTAGTAGGTCTTGCTGAAGGCGCGACCCAGCCCCCCGAGGGTCAGCCGGGTGTCGGGAAGGACCTCCGGCAGCCCGATGGACTCGCCACTGCCGGTGACGAACTTCTGGGCGCGCTCGTCGAGGATGGCCTGGGCCAGGGCGTCGGCCTCCTCCTGGTTCTTGACGGGAGCGCGGACATTGAGCACCGGTTGCCTGGCCAGGAACTTGATGGTCTGTTTGCTGCCGGTTTCCTCCGCCGGCCCGACGCCGGCTTCCTCGCCGGCTTTTGCCCTGCCGACGAAGGCCTCGCCCGTGCCTTCCGAACGCCCGTGAACCCTGACCTCGGCGATCTGCCGTGCCAGGTTGGCCTCGGGGCTGAAGCTCAGCAATCCCTCCCCCCAGGTCAGCTCGGCGGCGGCGGCCGCCTGCCGACGCCGTGGGCCGAAACGGAGCCTGCCGTTGCGTTCGTAGAAGGTGGTCGCGTGCCGGTCCGCGAGCCGCTCCAGGAAGGACATGTCGCTCTCGTTGGTCTGGTCGATGCGGGCAACGACCGGGGTGGTGGGGTCCACATCGGTCTTGAGGTGGGCGAGGCGGGCGATATCCGCCACGGCATAGCTGTCCGGTTTGTTCTCCCAGTGCCGGGTGTTCTTGCCCACCGTGAGGGGATACAGGCCGTCGACTCCGCTGATGGTGAGTTCCGGTGTCGACCCTGCGGAGAACGATGTCCCGATCTCGGTGACGATCCCCTGGATCATGCACTTCAGTTTGGACGCGTCCCCGTAGCCGAGAGCGATCTCCACGGTGCTGCCGAAGGCGAACACCTCGAGCAGATCCATTCGGTCCTGGTGCTCGGTGGCGAGGAACTCGTCCTGCTTCCAGTCGTATGACGAGGCGATGGTGAAGGAGAAGCGCCCCGCCGACCTCTCCTTGAGATCGACACTGACCGAGGTCACCGCAAGGAAGAGTTCGCGGAGGAGGTCTTTTCCGCCGACCTTGATCGAGAACGAGGGCACATAGAACCGGTCGTGAGCCGCGTCGTTCTCAAGCTCTTGAAGTTTCACGGCGCGCCTCTCTCGACTCGGCCGGAACGAGCGGCGGCAGGACGAGGACCGTCCCAGGCGGTATCCGCCGCGGATCGTCGATGTCGTTGTACTCGGCGATGAGGCGCCAGTAGCGCGACTCTCCGTACTCCCGGGCGGCCATCAGCCAGATGCTGTCGTGCGACTCCAGGACGCGCCGCTTGGTCCTGTCGGCAGAGTTCCGTCGCGGGTTCTTCAGTTGTTCGGAAACCGACCGGTACTGCTTGAAGGTCACGTTGAGCGTGGACCGGACCGGCTTCCCGTCCGATGCGAACATCGTCAGCTTCTGTGAGACCTTCTCCACAACGGCGATGAACTCGAAAACTCCCCACAGGAACATGACCCGGGGCGGGGCGTGCAGGGAGCCGTCGATCGAGACGAGATCCGTGATGGGATCGGTGAGCTCCAGGACGCTGCGGTCCCCGCCGTCGGTGTAGGTGTCGAACAACAGGTCCATGGTCAGCACGCGGGCGTTGCCGTTGACGAACTGGAGGATCGGGTTCGACAGCCCGGGGGGTGCCGCCTCCTGGAAGTTCGCCGAATACTCGACGCTGTACTCGGTCGGGTTGAACCAGACCGGAATCACCTCGTTCGCCTCCGCCTTGTTGCCGTCCAGCGGCTTGATGACGGCTTTGGCCAGTTCCTGGGCCACTGCCGCTCACCCCCTCCCCCGTCGTTCGTTCTCGATTCGAACCCGTTTCTCGAAGCGCCGCCACAATTCGTTGTCCAGCCGATCGATGTCGATCGGCGGGGCCGTCGGACGCACGGATGCGGTCGAGGCCTGTACGGCTGGGGCCTGCACAACGGCACTGGGTGGCTGTTCCCGGTGAACTCGTGCCGCCGGTCGCAGGTCCCGGGCCGCCGGTGGGAGGCCGGTCGCAGATCCAGGCATGCCATGGGGCCGAGCCGTATCCGCTGTGCCGGCTCGCGCCGAGTGCGATGGTCCGGGGAGTTCCGAAGCCCACGTCCAGTATTTTCTGGCGACATCGGATCGTTCGCTGCCCGCCTCTTCCGGCACGGACAAAACACGAGGTCGGCCCCGCTGGCCGGCCCCGGGCCAGTCGTCGACCCGGCGGGCACCTGACCACGACGCTCGCCGGGCACCACGGAGCGATGCGGTCGTGCCCGAATCCTGCAGTGTCGGCAGTAGCCGGCGACGATCCGTCCGGGAGACATTCGAGCGCGAGCGATCCCAGCGTTGCTCCTGTATCCCTTCTGCCGAACGCGCCCGAGGGCCCGGAACCGGCCTGTCGGCCGGCGATCCGGGCAGCACGTGCGGTGCGGGTGGAAGGCCGGCGGCCAATGCAGGCCCTCCGTGCGGCGGCGCAGCGTGCCGGGTGCCCGGACGCATGGAGTCCGGTGGTTCGGCAAGGTCCCAGGGACGGGCCCAAAACTTCCTGGTGGAACCGAACGGGGTTCCACCTGCCTCCTCCTGCGCGGAAGGAGCCCTGCGCCGATCCGGCAGCCTGCCCACACCGGCATCGCCGCCCCGGCCTGCCCCCAGACCGTGACCGGCCCCGGCCTGGTCCACCCGGCGGGTACCGGACCATACCTCCCCGGCCCCCAGGAACGATGCGGGCGTGCTCGCTTGCTGCTGTGCCGGCAGCACCGGATGACGCTCCAGCCGGAGAGCCACTGGGCCAGGGCGGAAGTGCTCCCCGCGTCCACCCGGCAACCCGCCGGCCGGTCGCGCCCGAGGGCCCGGGGCGGGCCTGCCACCCGACTTCCCGGAGAGCGCAACCGGCACCTGATACGCCGGTCTCTCGGGACGCGGTCCGCCTGCCCGATCGGGCAGGACACGGCCCACCACGCTCGTCGCTCGGCTGAGCCGAGCCGAGCCACCGTCCAGGCGCACCACCGGCCGGGTTGACTGCAGTTCACGGCGGATCGGCTGGACCGTGGCCTGCCGGACCACGGTGGTGAGTCGCTCGGCCAGCCGGACCCGCCAGGAGAAGTGCAGCGAGAGGCTCACCAGTGCGCCGTTGCCCGCGACGATCGGCCTCGACGGGGCCCCGGCGGCAGGTCGACGGTAGACGAGAGCGAGCGACCGGTGCCGGCGGAGCCGATGGCGGTGGATCGCGATCCCGCCGAGGTCGGCACGCCGCCGGATGGGTGAGGGATGGGATGGCAGCCGATCGGACATCATTTACCCCTGGTGATTCCGTGGTGAACCAGCTCCACCGACTCCGTGGCCACGGCCGCCGTCAGTGCCTCCAGTTCGGCGCCGGTCCACTTGGCGGGAAACGCATCGACGACGACCCAGCGCCAGACCTCCTCACCAGCCGGATCCAGCAGAAGCACAGAGACGGTCCGGTGCGAGATCCTTCCGGCGATGACGTCCTGGTGCCAGTCCCACATCCATGGGTCCACCAGGCCTCGTTTGAGGGTCAACGCGGGGTAGGTGGTCTTGACGGCGAGCTGATGCTCGTAGTCATTGACGCCGCCCTCCCGGTAGGGCTCGATCTGGGTCTGCCGTTCGATGCCGGCGACGGACTGGAAACCGCCGGCCTCCGTACCGTCGATTTCGACGACGAAGCGGAAGGCTCTGTACGGGTCCGGACGAGCCATGGTTCACCTCCTTACACGCTGTCGAAGGGGTTGGACGGAGCCCCGTTCAGGGTGCGGTTGATCCGTGAGATCTCTTCGCACCACCGGCGGCGCTGGCCGTGTTCGAGCTGCATCAGCTCCTCGTGGGACCAGTGGAAGTGGTAGGCGATGAAGGCCATCTCCTCGTAGAGCTCGTCCAGGGGATAGGCCTTCATCGTTCCCCCAGGGCGTAGGACCTCGAGTGCCATTCGTCGGCCAGGAGGCCGTCGGTGCCGGCTCCCGGTGACGCTGCCGGTTCGTCCAGGGCGTTGAGACGTTCGTACAGCTGTTGCAGCTGTTCGAGGTCGCTGACGAAGAGGCCCTCGACCACCTTCGTGTTGACGTCCGGCAGTGAGCCCAGCTTGGTGATGACTCTGGCCAGCACGATGATGGTCAGATAGCCCGGATTCTGCTGGACGCGGGGATCCTTGAGGGGCAGGATCTCGTCTGCCGCCGTGGCCAGGCGCATGACACCCTGGGTGTGGAGGACGCCGTCGGCGTCGAGGTATCCCTTCCCGAGGGTGAAGTCGATTTCAGTGGCGAACATAGCTTGGCTCCTTGTGGTGGGGACTACTGGATCCGCCGAATGCCCTCATTGGCCAGTTCGAGCGAATCGATGGCCACCTCGTTGCCGGTGCCGTTGAGATCGGACGGGTCGTATTTGGTGGGCCACGCCCTCGTGACCTCGAAGGCCGCTTTGTCCTCGCCGGCCTCGTTCTGGATGCGGATGACGACCGTCTTCCGGATCTCCTCCTGCAGGGTGGCGCCGTCCACGATGAGCCGGTGCCAATCCGTGAGTTCCATGGAATCGGTCATGCCCCACTTCAGCGTGACGTTGGCGAACTTGGTCAGGCCGCTGAGCTTGCGCGCTGTCGGCGCCTCGTCGCCCTCCCGGTACTCGATGGGGTCGCTGGCTGCATCACCGATCGCCACCTCGGAGAACGCCGCTTGCTCGATGCCGTCGATCTCCAGCCGGTACCGGAACTTGCGGTAGGGATCTTGCCGTGCCATCGATCAGCCCTCCTGGCTTGTCGTGCTCATGACTTCGACTCCTGGGTCTTCTGGAAGACGCGGAAGACGACGAACTCCGCCGGCCGGACCGGCGCAATGCCGATCTCGACGATGAGGCGGCCGTTGAGGATGTCGTCGTCGGACATCGTTTCTCCCCTCCCGACGGCGACCGTGAAGGCCTCCTCCTCCTTGACCCCGAGCAGCGCACCCTCCCGCCACTGGGTTCTCAGGAACAAGGTCACGGTCTGCTTGACCCGGGCCCACAGCCGCGGGTCGTTCGGCTCGAAGACGACCCACTGCGTCGAGTTGTAGATCGACGCCTCGAGGAAGATGAACAGCCGCCGGACGTTGACGTACTTCCACAGCGGGTCGCTCGACATGGTGCGCGCGCCCCACACGCGGATGCCGCGCCCGGGGAATCGGCGGATGGCGTTGACACCCTTCGGATTGAGAACTTCCTGGGTCCCCTGGTCGATGTCGAACTCGAGATCCAGCGCACCGGCGACGACTTCGTTGGCCGGAGCTTTGAAGACGCCGCGCGTGTTGTCCGTCAGCGCGTAGATCCCGCAGACGGCGCCCCCCGGAGGGATCGTGACACGCCCGCCGCTCCGAGGGTCGTTGATGACGATCCACGGGTAGTAGAAGGCGCCGTACTTGGTGTCAGCGACCAGGCCCCGGGGATCGATGCTGCTGGCATTGACCTCGTTCTGCAGGGAATCGACCACGGCGAAGCGGAACCTGTTCCGTTCGCAGTGGACGACGACGCTCTGCGCAACGTTGTAGGCGGCCCCGGGGGCGTGGACGATCGCCACCTCCCGGAATTCGTCGAGCGACAGGGCCGCCAGTCCCCGATGGTTCTTGGGGTTGCCGTCCGGGCTTCGGCCTTCGTAGTCGGCCGGGATGGGTGCTGCACCGTCCAGACCCCCTTCGAGCCTGACCGGGTCGCCGTCCTCCTGCGGTAGCTCGGCGTCGTCGCCCGCACTGACCTCGACCAGGACGGAGTTGAAGTTGTTGACGCGCTTGTCGAAGTAGGTCGGTGAGGCCGGGTCCAGGCTGAGGTCGTCGAAGTCCTCCGTGACAGTGGGGGGTGTGGGAGGGTTCCCGAACTGGCTGGGATCCGGGACGTGGGCCTCGTTGGCCCAGTACGACACCTGGACACGGAAACCCACGGGCGCGCCTTCCGCGTCGAGCGTGGTCCCCCTGCCGATCCGTACGAGCACGTTGTTGTAGGCCGTGCCCGGTCCGACCGCAGTAACGGTGAACGCGCCGGCGGTGACCGCGGCGCGAGCGGACCCTTGGCCCACGATCCGAGCGATGTAGCAGCGCCGGCCGCCGTTGTCGAAAAACGCCTTGACCGCGTACGGCGTGTACTTGCCCGTTCCGAAGACGTCCCCGAACCACCGGAGAAAGGCCCCGTAACTGGTCACGAGCCACGGTTTCTGAGGGCCTCTGAGGGTTTCCCCGAGGAATGCCGCCGTGCTGGTCGCGACCCCCTCGATCGGTTTGGGGCCCCTCTCCACTTCCTCGACATAGACGCCTGGGGCGAGATATTCAGGCATGTCCGTTTCCTCCCTTCATGTTGGTTTCCGCAGCCGCCGCGTCGTCGTCCGGAGGAGGATCGCCGCCGTCCTGGCCAGGCCCACCGTCGTCCCGGGATGACCCGGCGCTACCCGGAGGAGAGCCTTCCGCACCGGCGGACGATGCACCGTCATCCGCCGGCGTGATCTCCACGAGTTCGACGCGAAGTCTCGCCTCCGACGTCTTCCGGTGCTCTTCGAGGTCCTTGGTGACCGCGGCCAAGACGGCCTTGCTCGTCTCGAGGTCCCGCTGGGCCGAGGCGAGCCTTCTCTGGGCCTTGACCAGCTTCTCGCCGGCGACGTGGAATTCCTGGTGCACCTTCGAGGGTTCCACCAGGTGCGGACCGCCCGCGTGCTCTTCCCGTTTGCTCTTGGCCATCACGAGCAGTCCGTAGGCGAGTGCGTACTTGCCGCCGTCGCGAGCCTTGTTGATGTCGTCCCGGAACTTCTTGAGCTCGGCATGCTGGGCAGTCACCGTTGCTGTGAGGTTCTTCCACGCGTTGAGTTCGGCGGTTCGCTTCTTGATCGCCTCGTTGAGTGCCTCGAAGGGCGCTGAGGTCTGCTGAACCTCCTTCGTGGCCTCCACGAAAGCCCGTTCCAACTGCCGCGACTTCCTGTCCCGGTCCTCGACGAGCCGATGGACCTGAGCGGCTGCCGAACCCAGGCGCGTCTTGAGGTTCGATTCCTCGCAGTCGAGGTAGTCCGTGAAGTTGTCGTGGTCGCGGCGCAACTGGGGGTAGGCGTCGTCGTAGGTCTTCTTCGTGGTGGGGTAGTCCCGTTCGACGCCGTCCAGGACGGCCAGCCGGCCCTCTGTGTTGACGTAGACGCCCTCGGCGCTCTCCCGGTCGCGTCGCGCCCGCTCCCTGGCCCTTCTCAGGTCCTCGAGCTCCTCCTGGATGGTGGTGCCGTTCGGCACGACGCACTTGTCCACGTACTGGTCGCTTGAAGCACCGGCGTGTGGCGTGGTGGTCGTGGTCTTGTCCCGCGACGCTTCGGCGCCGGCGGACGAATCACCGTGGTTGTTCACGACCGCACGCTCCTTCCTTGGTTGTATCGGATGTGGCTACTCGTGAGTGAAACGAACCGGGCCGTTCCCCTCGAGATCGACCGGCGCGGACAGGACATGCGTCCGGCCGTGGGTGAGGGTCACGTCGAGGGTCCTGGATGGCGTGCCGTCCTTCTCGAAACGCAGGCGCGCCTCGACGGTGGGGGTCTCGTCCGGACCCGGCCGTCGGATGTTGACAATCAGGGCGAAGGATCCCCGTCGATCCGTCGTGACCGGAAATTGGTGGCCGGTGATCTCAGCACCGGAGACGGAGACCTTGGAGCCGTCGACCGGAACCGTCTTCCCCGCATCGACGGGGTCAGGTCGCACGACGACCCCGCGCACCAGGGTGGCGACGTCATCGAAGGGCGCGTCAGGACGCCTTTCGAGGGCGACGACGTGGGCGGTTCCGTCGACTGCCGGGTTGAAGGTCGTGAGCAAGGGTCCTCGGTAGTACGAGCGCTCGGTCCCGATCCGGAAGGTGAACTCCTGGTCGGCTTCCTCGTTCAGGAGTGCTGCCTGACCATCGAGATTCCTGATCAAGCGGATCGGGCGCGCCTGCTGCTGTTCCCGGTCCCAGAGCTGGACGTCGATCCCCCGGCGCACCGGGATGCGAGTCGCGCCGTCCATGGGAATGATGACGGCGGTGACGCGGTCGGTGCGCCCGCTCTCGGCCCCCACAAGATGACGGATCATCGTTCGGCCCTCGCGGCTCGGCTCGCCGATCCCAGCGAGTCGGAGAGGTCTCCGTGCCGGTATTCGTGGGTCGTCACCCGCGGGGATCCCGACCCCAGGGCCAGGGCAACGAACACCGGACTGACGAGGTAGACCATGGACGTCCGGTAGGACGTCTGCGGCATCAGGCCCCACACCCTGCTGATGTCCTCCATCGTGTAGGGCTCGGGGGTGATGCGTGCGAGCTGGTGCGGGACCTCCGAGCTGTCGATGTCCGGGTGCGCGTGGAGCTGCTGGATCGCGGCGCCGAGGTTCAGCATCTCGTCCGGGTCGGCAAGACCACCGTTGCCGGTGCCCGTGGACCGGAAGGCCGAGACCAGATAGCGCAGGTCCAGGGGGATGGCGTTCGCCTCGACAAAGGGATCCTCAGGATCGGTGGACGCCGGGACGTAGTGGATCTCGTTCCGCATGGCCTGATTGGGCAGGACGTGGAAGAGGAACAGCGCGAGCTTCCGGCTCCCGACGTCCTCGGCGACCGGCGGACCGACGTAGACCTGCCCCGATCCGACCGCGGTCTCCAGACGCGCGCGGAAGGCCTCGGTGATCTGGGCGATGGCGTTGGCGCTCATGGTGCGACCCGTTGATCGTGCCGGTCCGTCCCGACGAGGTTGGGCATGAGGTCCTCAAGACCGCTCACGGCCGAGCGCATTCCCATCTTCAGCAGCTCCCGGCGGATGGCCGCGAAGACATGCTCGACGCCGATCGGCCCACCGTCCGGGGCCGCCAGGAACGCCGCATGCAGGGCGATGTTCTGGATGCTGCCCCCGGCGATCGGCAGCCGACTGGCCACGGTGGCAATGTCCGGGTCGCCGTTGGCCAGGACCCCTTCTGGAAAAGCCCGGTGCCAGATCATGACCCGCTCCGCGGCCGTGGGCAGCGCGAAGTCGATGACGAACCGCAGACGCCTGGCGAAGGCGTCGTCGATGTTCCGCTTCATGTTGGTCGTCAGGATGGTCAGACCGCAGAACTCCTCCAACCGCTGCAGGAGATAGGCGACCTCCACGTTGGCGTGCCGATCGTGCGCGTCCTTGATCTCGGTGCGTCGGCCGAAGATGGCATCGGCCTCGTCGAAGAGCAGAACGGAACCGTTGCACTCGGCCGCCTCGAACACCCTGTCGAGGTTCTTCTCCGTGTCCCCGATGTACTTCGACACCGTCTTGGACAGGTCCACCTGCAGGAGATCGACCCCCAGGTCCTTGGCGATGATCTGTGCCGCCATCGTTTTGCCGGTGCCGCTCGGACCGCTGAACAGGGCGGAGACGCCTCGTCCGTAGGTCACCCGCGCGGAGAAGCCCCACTCCTCCATCACCCGGCCCTCGTAGAGCACGTGCTGCGAGATGGATTCGAGCAGGGCCCGGTTCTCATCACCGACGACGATGTCGCTCCAGCCATAGACCGGCTCGATGCGCCGGACTCCGGCGGGCAGTTCGCATCTGGCCAAGTCGCGGGCTGACCGTTGCACGAGCTCCACAAGTGTGCCGTCCACTCCTGCTGCCGTCAGGTGGACGGCCATGCGGACCGCCGAGGCGAAGTCGCCCGGGTCAAGGCTCACTGTGGCGGCCAGGCGGTCCGGGTCGCCTTCGCCCAGGACGAGGCCGGCCTGCCGAGCCGCCACTGTCCACCAGGCGGAACGCTGGGCGGCGGAGAGCGTCGGTGCCACCACGACCGCACCACTCGTCCCCCGGTGATCCATCAGGTCGCCGTCAGCGGCCACGAGCCGGCCGCCACTCCCGGGCGACTGCACCAGTTCGGCAACTCGCATGGACTCTGTCGCACTCATCGTGTCGGTGCCGAGCAGCAGGAGGGAAGACTCCAGGAGGCGGCTCAGGACGGACCACTCGCACACGGCGGCGCTCCGGTCTCTGCCGTGCTCGAGGGTATGGAGATTCCCCGCCAGGACCGTCAGGCCCATGCCGCCGGCTACCCGGCCGAACCACCGCTTCGACCGGTCACCACCGACCAACCGCACCCGCCCTGCGCTGGCATCCGCCAGTTGAAGCTGCCTCGCCACGCGTTCCTCCTGCGGCGACAAAGACGGCTGGGGAGGCGCCGTCGGCATCCACAGCTCCGCGCCGATGGCGGCCGCGGCTTGCTCCGGCGACGTCGACAGGAGGTAGGCGACCACTGCTGCGCTGGGCACGAGCGGCGCATCGACAGCCAGTCCGTCGGGCTCGGCCCGGACCAAGCCCTTGGCGACCAGTGAATCCGGTTCGTTCAGATACCGCCGGAGGTCCCAGGTGGTCACTCCCGCGCCCGACATCAGCTCGGCGAGCAGGGTCAGGCCGGGCCGTCGCCGGGTCAGGTCGTCCTGGAGGACCCCGATCGCCGTCGCATACCGGCCGTCGATCTCCGGTGCCAGCAACAAGCAGAGGAGGCGGAGGTCGAGCCCGGACAGCGAAAAACCGGTCTTGATGTCACCGATGGCAGGCGGGAGCGCGAGACCCGGACCGAAGAGGTCGTCCTCCGCGGCAGCCAGCTGGTCTTCGAGGGCCGTCTCGCTCGGCTCGGCCGAGTCCAGCCCCAACATCGCGAACGCCTCCCGCGGGGCGACCGACCAGCCCACGACACCGGGCCGGCCGTCGTCGCCGCGGCGGGCCAGAGGAAGCGCAAGTGCGACGTCGAGCCAGCGCAGAAGGGGATCGAGGTCGGCCGAGCGGGCGCCACCCTGCCGGTCTCCGGCGGGTGTCTGCAGTCCGGTATCGAAAATTCGGACCCGGTCCGGCGCGTCCATGAGATCGCCCGCACGCACTTTTTCGGCAAGCATCCTGACGACGTCGACCAACTTCGCCCACCGGTGGTCGTTCAGTGCCCCGAAGGCGCTCGTGGCCGCGGGGTCGACCAGCAGCACCGTACGGCTCATGGACCTGTCGAGGTACGGGCGGCACAGCGAGGGATTGCGCCCCTCCGCGAGGAGGACCGACGGCTCGTCCCCTGCGGCGGTCGACAGGGTGCCGGATTTGCCGACGGGCATAACGTCGAACTCCCCGGTGTCGCGGAGCCGAGTGCGCAGGGCCTCGCCGAACCGTTCGCTGGAGAACGATCCGAGGAAGACCCTCGTTCTTTGCGCCACTGGCCCTCCCACCCGAGTACTGGTCTCACTATGGGCGTGACGTCCGTCACGTCCAATGGATCCTCGGGTTCAAAGTGTGTTTCCCTCCGGGAGTGGATCCTTCCTCCCCAGGTCCATGGATCCACCCTCGGCAGGTCCGGGCCTTCTCGGCAGCAGCCGTCCCTCAACTGTCCCGCTCCGGGATTTCCCGCAGGCCCGCCCTGAGGCCATGGTCGGGTCGATCTCCTTCGCGACGGCCAAAAGCTGCACCGTCGCCGGGGAACTCACCTGCCGAGCCGACTCGGATACGCCCGTGCTCGGCGGAGTCCGACACCCTGCGAAATAGACGACGAGAAACGCGGATTTCCTTGTCAGCGGCAGGCACCTGACGACTATGTTGAGATTCATATAAGGAGGAGCCATGGTCGGCGACATCTACTGCTGGCGCCAGAGAACGTCGTTCCGCGCCCACGTCGATGCCAGTGTCGTCCGAGGGTTTCGGCAGCTCCCAGCTCCAGCAGCTCGTCAGAGGGCAGCGTGGCTCTGCCCTCTGTGCCTACGGTCTGCCGCCGACGAACGCACCCACAGGAGCGAAGAGACCCTTGTCCGGCATCGTTCCTCCACATGGATAAACAAGAACGAGGAGAGCCGATGCGTGTTCTTGTCTATTCGCCCGTGCGGGTCTTCGGCGACTGCATGGCGGCCTTTCTGGAATCAGCGGAGTGTGTCGCCGCCGTCGTGACGGAGCACGATGTCCTCAATCTCGACCTGAAGGCGATCGAACTCGGCGCCGATGTCGTTCTCATCGACGCCACAACCCCAAAGGCTCACTCGGTCCCACGACTCGTCAAGGTGGTCTGTCCCGACGTGTCCGCGATCGCGGTGGCCGTCAGCGAGGTTCCCGAGGAGGTCATCGCCTGCGCGGAGTCCGGCTTCGACGCCTACGTTCCGCGGACCGCTCGTCCGGCCGAGATGATCGAAATCATCCACAGGGTACAACGTGGAGAAATGGTCTGCGATCCGCGAATTACACGAACGCTTTTTCATGAGTTGGCTCGTCGGCGCGCGGCCGACCCACCAAGTACCCCGGACGGGCGCCTGACGCCGAGGGAGATCGAGATCGCCCGCCTCATCGGACGCGGAGCGGCGAACAAGGAGATCGCGGTGGAATTGCATCTCAGCGTCGCGACGATCAAGAACCACGTCCATTCGGTCCTGCGCAAACTTCAGGTGGACAACCGGGCGCAGGTTGCCATGCTGCTTCTCGAGAATCCGTTGGCATTGCGGCTGCCGTAAATCCAGGACGCGATCTTCGAATGTTTCGTGACCTTCTACGGTGGGCTGATAGCCGTACTTGTCCGGCCCTTCTCATTGGAGAGCGGTAGAGGCTTGTCGCCAGGGGCGGTGCCCGCTTGCGGCGAGGAGGGCACGTAACCGGTAGTTGTCGAAGATCCGGAAGCCTCGGGCGACTCGGACTTTCATCTCGATGTCGCGATTGATGGCCCTGCCCCAATGAGTGCGGGCGGGCGGTAGCGCCGGGTGCGTGTCACCGCGCCGGGTATTGGCCAAGACCTCCAGGATGGAGGTGAATACTTCAACCGTCTTCGAAAGCCTCGACGTGTCTCACGTTGGTTGCGCACTGGCGTGCGCGCTCTGTGCCATGCCCGCAGTCCACGTGCTCACGATCGAGCGCCACCGGTCGTCCTTCGCCCTGGTGGCCGAGACCGTGCCGTCGCTGGTGGGCTGCCCTTCCCGCGGGGTGCTCGCCGTCGGCCACCGCCGGGTGCCGGTGCTGCTGCACGACTTGCCCCGCGCCGAAGTGCCCGTGCGCGTGGTGCGGTGCAAACGCCGCTACCGTTGCCACGAGACGGCGCGTGAGGTCACGACGTTCTGCGAGGTTCACGGGTTGGTCGCGCCGGGGGGCTGACCACCCGCGCGATCGGATGGGCTGCGTCCCAGCTGCGCTTCCACGACATCGCCGTCTCTGCCCTGACACAGAGGCTCGGGGTCGACTGGAAGACTGTGTGGGATACCGTCGACCCCTCGTCCAGGCCCAGTTGGCCGCCGAGAACCGGCTGGCCGGGATCGACGCCCTCGGCGTCGACGAGCACGTCTGGCGCCACATAGGCCCGCCCGGCACTGGGCAAGGCTGCTGGACCTGGTCAAGGGCCGCACCGAAGCGGCCTACGACGACTGGCTCACCGAAGAAGGCGAAACCTGCAGGTCTGGGATGCGCACGGCTACCTTCGACCGGTTCCAAGGCTGCGCCAACGCGATCCGCAACGAGCTCCCGGAGGCCATCACGATGCTCGACGCCTTCCACGTGGTCAACCTCGGCGGGCAGATCGTCGACAAGGTGCGTCGTTGCGTGCAGCAGGACTCATTCAGCCACCGCGGGCGGGCCGGTGATCGCTTGTACGGAATCTGGCCACCCTGCAGATCAGGGCGGAGCACCTCACCGAGCGGCAACACCGCCGGCTCAACGCGAAGCTTGAGGTCGGGGACCCAGGCGAGTTCAACCGGTCGATGCAACTTGGATTCCAGCGGTCGTCGCAACACATGCCGTTCAGCTGTGCCCCAGTAGATCATGGAGTCGGTTCGGTCGGAGTGGCCCATCCCAGGGATTTCCGAGGGCGGCTGTTGAGCTCCCGTGCAACGTCGTGGAGATCTTCGACGGTGTGCGCCGACAGGTTGGTGCTTTTCGGGAAGTACTGCCTGAGCAGACCGTTCATATTCTCGTTCGATCCGCGCTGCCAGGGACTGGCGGCGTCGCAGAAGAACACGTCGATGCCGGTGGCGCGGCGGAGGCTGGCGTAGTGGGACATCTCCGCTCCTTGGTCCCAGGTCAGGGACCGGCGCAGCCCGGGTGGCCACTGATTGACCGAGGCGATGAGCCCGTCCTGAACGGTCTCGGCGGTGTGGTCGTGGGCCAGGTGCACGGGCGTGACGTAGCGAGTGGCGCGCTCCACCAGGGTGCCGATCGCGGATCCGCTCAGTGTGCCGAGGATGAGATCGCCCTCCTTACGTTGTTGTGGTGGGTGATTTCGGGGCTGTCGTAGTGTCTCGATCACCCTCGGGTGGCGGGTATGGCTGAGATCGCCCTGCCGCGT